>JAVXWR010000788.1:0-6779 GCA_032230725.1 Actinomycetota bacterium | reverse complement strand
CGCAGGAGTTCGCCCAGGTCGAGACGCTGTTGGGGCCGCGGTTCGGGCGACGTGAGCCGCGGGCTCGAGCGGTCGGCTATGTCCGGTCGCTGATGGCGCCGCTGGAGCGCAAGAACGGCTGGACGATCTCGGAGGCCACCGGGGCTCGGTCCCCGGACTCGGTGGGAGTGGTTGCTCACCGGCGCGGACTGGGATCCCGACCTGCTGCGTGATGACCTGCGTGGCTGGGTGGCCGCCGAGCTCGGGGACCCCGGCGGGGTGCTCGTGGTCGATGACACCGGGTTCTTGAAGAAGGGGTCACCGTTTGTGCGGAGTGGTGTCTGCGCCGGCCTGTGCGGCGATGTGCTTGGCGGTGTCGGTGTAGTGCCGGAACGCGCGGACTCGGCCATGGTCGTCGAAGGTCCACAGGTGTAGTTCCTCGTCGTGCAGCCGGCCGCCGCCAGGGAGGTCGAACTCGGCATGGATCTGTGCCACGACCTGGTCTCCGGTGCCGATGATGTCCTGCACGTCGAACGCCAGGACGGTCCAGTCGGCGATGACGGTGAAGAACTCGGCGACCTCGCTGGGGCCGCGGCGGGCCGAGAGGTGATCCACTCCGGTCTCTTGTGCGTAGTTGCGTGGCCAGGTGTCCCAGGCGACGTCGTCGGCGAGGCGTTCGAGGATGGCGGCCACGTCGCCTCGTCCGAATGCAGCGTAGATCTCCGCGACGGCAGCCGCGTTGACACTCATCGTGGTCGCCGGGTCGGTGTCGGTGCTGGACATGGGTGTTCCTTGGGGGACTTGAGAGCGGGTCCGAGCCGGATCGGCGTGGCCGAACGGGCCGGGTTGGAAGATGACCCACCCTGCCGAGCGGGTCGAGTCGTCACATCGGTCGAACGACCTACGGCGCGGCTCCCGCCCCGCAACCACGGCGGGCAGAGCGCGCTACTGCGGCAGCAGGCCGTGTTCGACGGCGAACACGGCGGCGCCGGCACGGGTGCGCCGTCCGGTCTTGTCGTAGACGTGCGCGAGGTGGTGGCCGACGGTGCGCTCGGAGACCCCAAGCTCAGCGGCGATGGCCCGGTTGGACAGGCCTCGCGCGGTGTGTCGCAGCACGTCGACCTCCCGGTCGGTAAGTCCGGACGGCCATGCCCGCGGCAGCGGCGCGAGCCCGGCGCCGTCGATGACGGCGGCCGCCGCGTCGACGTCGAGGCGCCCGGCGGTGACCTCGGAGGCGAGCACTCGGCGGGCGGCGTCGAGGGTCATCGCCGGCCGATATGGACGGGGCTCGCGGCACGCCGCGAACACGTCCGCGCCCGCCAGCAGGCGCGCCGCCCACGGAAGATCACCGGAACGGACGCCGCGGTGGTAGCCGCTGCCGTCACAGCGTTCGTGGTGGCCCGCCGCCGTTTCGGCCAGAGAATCAAGGCCGGGGCAGCGCCGCAGCACCCGCTCGGTCCAGTAGCTGTGCAGCCGGACGCGTTCCTGATCTGCGGCGTCCAGCGGGCCGGCTCGGTCCCATACCGAACTCGGCACGACCGTGCGTCCGAGGTCGTGCAGCAGCGCTGCGGCCCGCAGCGTCCCCCGCTCACGGTTCGCCATCCCCGCCGTGGCCGCAGCCGAGTCCGCGACCACGGCCACGTGCGGCGAGTGCCCCACCAGGTGGGTGCCCTTCAGGTCGGCTACCACAGCCAGTCCCCGGCACAGCCGCTCGAGCCCGTTCGTGTCGACGCGTGCGCCCGGACCGGGTTCGGCCGCCACCACGGCGGTCAGGAGATCGGGAACTGCCAGTGCGGCCAGTAGTTCGTCCGTGTGGCGGACGAATGCCGCGGCGAGGTCGGGATCGAGGTGCCCGCCGGCACGGCGCGACACCTCGGTCGACACGCCCGAGACGACATCGACCACCACACCGCCGGCTCCGCCGGCCTCGGCGTGAGCGAAGACCGCCTGCTCGGCGACGTGCACGATCCGCGCGGGATAGCTCAGCTCGTCCCCGCGGCGCCCGGCGGGGATTCCCAGCCCGTCCCAGCGTTCGTACACGTCATCGAGTGCATCGAGCACGGCGGCGGACATGCCCAACCCGCCGCCCAGGGCCCGACTGACCTCGCAGCCGCTGCGGGCGGCGTAGGGCCCGACGGTGCCCGCGATCCGCCCGAACGTCGCGGCGAGCTCCCGTTGCCGTCCCGGCACCCACTCCCCGAAGTGGGCCAACTGGGCGGCGAACACGCTCGGGTCACCCGGATCGAGGCGTTTGAGGGCGGCCTGGAAGGCGGTGTCGTCCACGAAGACCGCCGCATTCTCCGGGGCGTGCGCAGTACAGCCGATCGAGCGCAGCAATGCGGCGTGGAAGACCGTTGAGCGCTCTTCGTCGGACGAGCCAAGTCGCCCGGCGAATGAGACGGCCAGCACGCAGGTCCGCAGACCCTTCTCGAACGCCACCCCGGAGGCCAGGTCGGTGGTCAGCGACAGGGCCGCCAGCACCTCGACCGTCCGGATCACCGAACCACCGTAGGGCCGTACCGGGCCGCCGACCAGCTTCGACAACACGGCGACTACGCCAGCATCGCAGGTGAGGTACTCGTGCGCGCTGACCATGTCAGCCAGCCCCTCGTGGAGCAGCCTTGATGCGATGAAGGAGCGGCGCCTCCCGACACGTGAGCTCCCGTGTCGTTCGGGGCGGCGCTTGTCACCTACACCTTGATCGAACCCCACCGTCCGTCGGAGGGCCATGCCAACGGGGTGAAGCTGTGAGCATGGGATCACGGGAAATGACACCGCCGCCTGCCGGGTGGGCGTAGGGTGTGACGGCGGCCGCAGATAGCCGTCCCACGCTTTGGGCGCCCGCGATCCGGGAAGGCCCGCGCCACCGGCCCCGTCGTTCGTTGTCGAGCGGCGGGGTCGTGTCGTGTCTAGGGGGCCTCGCTCCCGCCGGGGACCCACTCCTGGTCCGCGTGGCGGCAGTCGGCGGGCTGTCGTGATGCAATAATGCGGTGATGGGTAAGCCACGCGAGCAGCGGCTTGGGGAGGTGTTCGTCAGCCTGGCCGAGACCCTGGTCGCCGACTACGACGTGATCGACCTGCTGTCAACCTGAGCGGCCTCGGCCAGGCGAGGCCACGCCGACGGAGGCGCCCCCAGCCCGTTGCTGATCACGAGCGGCACACCGTCGGCGCCGTTGCTCCACGAGCGCAGGCCCGTGCCGTCACGGCTGATCACGCCGGTGAGGGCATGCCAGGTGCGGAGCGGGACGGAGCGATGAGCGACACCTCTTCTCGATGACGTTGTCGCCGGCGGACAGCAACGAGGCCGAGGCTAGCGACCGAGGGGCCGGGATCAAGACACGCGCCCGACGTAAGGCCCGCACGCGCGGCGGCGACCCGGGCCGTCTGCTCGCCGCAGACCTGGCGCTGTCAACGGCATTGTCACCGGCAAGTCCTTCGACCACGGCATCATCTACGGCTCCGAGAACAACCTCGTATTCTACGAGCCGCCGTGACCGACACCTTCGCTGCACCGCAGGACCTAAAGGTCCTGCTTACCCAGCTCGGCCCGATCCTCGGGCAAGCGGCCGGCGCCGCAGCTGCGGGTGACTTCACCACCGCGTACGACACCTTCATGGGCGCGGTCTGCGGGCCGGAGCACCAGCGCATGCTCGTCGACGTCCGCGGCCACGACGGGCTGGCCCGCGCTCAACGGCAGTCGCCGTTCTTCTTCGCCGACGAGATGATGACCATCGCGCAGTGAACCTTCGACCCGACTGACGCGAGCAGGATCAAGAGACCCGTCCTGCTCGGCTACGGCGAGCACAGTCCGGCGATGACCCATCGACTGATCCAGCGACTCGCTGCGATGCTGCCCGACGCCGACACCGCCTGCATCCCCCAGGCCAACCACGCGGCACCACTGACACACCCATCAAGGCTCGGCGCCATGATCGTCTCCGACCGCGCTAGAGGTCGTAGCCTCGCCGGAGCAGCATGGCCGCCGCCCGTCGGTTCCCCTCGGGGCTCATAGCGTCGACGCCGAGCGCCGTGTTCACTCGGTTGCAGATCTCCAGCAGCGCGGCCGCGTGCGCCGCTTCCCAGATGGCGTCATCGCCGATACCGCCCTCGCGGAGCGTCTTCACGTCCGCTGCGGTCAGCCGATCGGGGTCGTGAGAGAGCCGCCGCAGAAATGCCACCATCGGTACAACGGGGGACCCGACATCTGACGGAACCTCACCCGTGCCGTGGACCAGCGCGTCGACGGTGGCCTCGCCGAGGCACTCGGTGGCGATCTGTGCGTGCACGCCGGTGCAGTAGCCGCAGGCGTTGGTCGCCGAGACGGCGGCGCCGAAGAGTTCCCGCTCGCCGATCGCCCACAGTCCCGGCCCGCGCAGTACCGCGTCGCCGTAGCGCCCGATGGGCGCGCCGAAGAACCTCGGTCGGAAGACGAGCACCTTGACGAACCCGGGCGCGCTGCCGCCCGACACCAGCGGCAGCAGCAGCCCCATCACACGCGCCCGCAGCCCCCGTCCTCGGCGGATGACCTTGAGGCGTATCACGACGACGCCGCCAGGAGTCGTTCCACGATCCGCAGCCGGGCGCTCGCCGCCGCGACCGCGACGGCGACAACGCACTCGAACACGGCGTCCTCGCTGTAACCGGCCGCGAGCAGCGCAGCGACGTCGTCGTCGGTCACCGTCAGGCCGCCGTCGGCCACCTTCGCCGCGAACGCCGTCAACCCCTCGGGTGCGGCGCCCCCGACCAGCGACTCGCGCACGCGGGGCGGTAGGACCCCGGGGCCGTGCACGACGGCCGCTACCAGCTCCTGGAACCGGCGATCGCGCCCGGCGGCGGCCAAGCCGCTCGGCTCGCGGCGCACCACCTCGCAGGAAGCGCCGGGGAAGGCAGCCGAAGCCGAATCGGTGGCCCCGAGGTCCGGACCGGCCGGGGGTGACTTCCGCGCAAGATCCTGACGCCGGTGCTGCGGCGCCGGTCCGTTGGTCATGATCTGCCCGCTTCCTAGCCGCTGAATCGGTTGGCCAGCCGCAGGTCACCTAGCGTGACATCGGACGCGCCAACGGGGTAGCTCTGCCACTCGGAAAGAGCAGAAGCCTGGAGGGGCTCAAGGCTCTTGACACGTGCCATCACTTTCTCTGCGCGCCTCCCAATCAGCTCGGGAGACCACTCCCGGTCAGCTCGGCGGACCACTGGCGCACGGCTAGCCGTGATGACCCGGGCGGACCGGCGCGGGGGTCTGGACTGCTGTCGACGGCTCGCAGGGTGAGCAGCAGCGCGCCCTCGAGGTCATCGCCGAGCACGTCGCCCTGTCACTGCGGCGGGCCACCGCCACGATCACCAAGACCACCCGCACCACCAGATCGATCGGCTACGCACCATAAGCGTGCCGCGGCACCTATGCCGGATTTCATCGACAGCCACCGCACGTGGCCTCCTTCGTGGCCTCAAACGACGGCGGCCGGTGGGACTGGCTGTGCACGATGAACTCTGCGACGTGCACCGGTGGACCGGTGGACCCAGTGACGAAAACTCTCGTAATGCGTAGGGTTTCGGTTCGATTCCGACAGGTGGCTCCGCAGGACAGGGCCGGTCCGGACGAGCGGCATCGCCTGCCAGGCACCGACCGAGGTCGCATGGCCTAACCTTGCTGATCTCCCTCTCGGCGATCAGACTCCTACTAACTCAAGGGACGCGTCTTCCGACGCCACGCACTGTTGAGTTGATTTCGAGTTGCAAGAGGATGTCGGCAGCGAGGCTTCCCTTGATCGTGCACCTGATAGTCGGATAGCGTACTACGGTTATCCGGACCGAAGATATGCACTGGGGGAACCAAGATGGCCAGCTGGTTAAGCACCGAACACATCGGACCCCTCACCGGCTCCCCCGATCAAGACCCGCAGCCGCTGCAGGATACAACCAGATGGGGCGTCAACGGAGTCGACGAGGGGGTAAGCGTACTTCTCGGGGCCCGGACGTACATCTATTTCGGCGATATCAAGGACCCCAACTCTCCCGATGATCACTGGAACTTTCCGGATCTCATCGCGTGGACCGACGATCCTCATATCCAGACGCACGGAGGGCACTTGGCCCTCGGCTACAACTTCACCCTCCCTAACAGCAATCAGCAGGGCGGCCCCGTGAGTACGCAGCAAGGAAAGTGGTGGTACTGCTTCAAGTGCAACGCTATATTCTTTTCGCAGACAGGAACCGATGGTACCTGCCCATACGATTACGGCCCACATGAGCGCGCTGGGTACGAGTTTTATCTCCCTAATCGCGAAGAGGGCGCGAATCTTGGGTCGGGCCAGTCGGATTGGCATATCTGCGGCAACTGCAACGGTCTTTGTTTCGCGCCTAACATGGTACCGACAGGAAGCTGCCCTGCCGGCAACGGTATACATAGCCCTATCGGTTGGACGTTCGTTCTGCCGAACGATACAGAAGGCGCGGCACCCACAACCGGACAGCCAGACTGGTGCTACTGCGGTCACTGCAAGAGCCTCTTCTTCGACGGGTACGCGCACAAGGGTGTGTGCCCATCCGCCCCCGGCGGTGGCCTTCGACTGACTCCAGTAGTCAATAGCGGAACACAGGAGAACGGGCACTTCTTTCCGTTCACGGGCGACCCGCTAGTAGGAGTCAGTCGATCTTGCGGAGGAATTTGCCGAACTCGCGTTCGCCATCGTCGGCCTCGGCCTGGCGGACCCAGTTCCGCAGGGCTTCGTGGTGAACCCCGAGCTGCTGGGCGAGCTGGCGGAACGTCGGGCGCGGGTCGCTCGTCCGGTACGGGCGCACCG
>JAVXWR010000735.1:0-5615 GCA_032230725.1 Actinomycetota bacterium | reverse complement strand
GCCCGTCGAGCGGTCGTGCGCCGTACGATCGCGGAATGCCTTCGTCGTCGCGACGCTCCGCCGACCGCCGTCGGCGCGGTCCGCGGCGGCGGATGCGCACGGTCGACGAGTACTCGGCGGGAGGCCTCGTCGTCGACGCCGCGAACAACTGCGCCGCGCTGATCGGCCGCCTCGACCGCCGCGGTCGCCTGTTGTGGTCGCTGCCCAAGGGCCACATCGAGGAAGGCGAGACCGCGGAGCAGGCGGCGGTGCGCGAGGTCGAGGAGGAGACCGGCATCATCGCGGCCGTGCAGGCCCCGCTCGGCAGCATCGACTACTGGTTCGTCGCCGAGGACCGGCGCGTGCACAAGACGGTGCAGCACTTCCTCCTCTCGGCGACCGGCGGCGAGCTCTCCGACGAGGACGTCGAGGTCACCGAGGTCGCGTGGGTGCCGCTGCCCGAGCTGGGGTCACGGCTGGCCTACGCCGACGAGCGGCGGCTGGTGCGGCTCGCGGCGGAGATCCTGGAGGAGTCCGCGTGATCCCGCGGGGACCCGCGGCCACGGTCCGGGTCCTCGACCGGCGCCGGGCCGCCTCCGGCGCCCTGCTGGTCGCCGTGGTCGCCGCCCTGGCCGTGCTGCTCCCCGGGGTCGGGTCCGCGCAGCAGGCCGCCCCCGGCGGTGTCGCGCTGACCCTGGACTCCACCGTGCCCCGGGTCGTCACCGCGGACGGTCCGCCGGAGCTCGTGGTCACCGGGCGCCTGACCAACCGCGGGGCGCTCCCGGTCCGCGACGTCGGCGTCCGGGTGCAGCGCGGGGCCTCGGTGTCGACCGACCGGGGGGTCGGCGCGGCCCTCGACGGCGCGGTGTCCGCGGACGGCCCCGGCGCCGCGGCCCCCGGCTTCACCCCGATCGTGGCGGAGCTCGACCCGGAGGCGGACGTGCCGTTCACCGTCCGCGCCCCGCTGCGCGGGTCGACCGACTCCTCGCTCGCCCTCACGACGCCGGGCGTCTACCCGGTGGTTGTCGACGTCAACGGCACCCCGGGGACCGCGGCCGCACCCGCCCGGGTGGCCGCCGCCCGACTGCTGCTACCGGTCACCGGGGTGCCCGGGGGTGCCACGGCCCCGCTGCCCCCCGCGGGCCGCGCCCCGACGGTGTCGCTGCTCTGGCCGCTCGCCGACCGCCCCCGCCGCCTCCCGGTCCCGCCGGGCGCGCCCGCGCTGCTCGCCGACGACAGCCTCGCGACGTCGTTCGCCCCCGGCGGCCGTCTCGCCGGGCTGGTGGACGCGCTCGACCGCGCCGCCCCGGTCGGCAGCCCGGCGGCCGCGTCGGTCTGCCTCGTGGTCGACGCCGACCTGCTCGAGACCGCCTCGGACATGAGCGGGGGCTACCAGGTCCGGACGCCCGACGGCACCGCGCCCGGGACCGGGGCGACCGCCGCGGGCGCGAGGCTCGCCGCGGTCCGCGACGCGGCGCGCGGGCGCTGCGTGCTCGCGCTGCCCTACGCCGACGCCGACCTGCTGGCGACCTCGCGCGGGAACATGAGCGACCTGACGACGGCGGCCCGAACCCTCGGGGAGCGGCGCACCGCGGACCTGCTCGGCGTCGCCCCGGTCCCGGACGCCACCGCGCCGGCCGGGGGCCTTCTCGACGAGCGCTCCCTCGCCGACCTCGCCGGCGGCGGCGCGCGGTCGGTGGTCGTCGACGGCGCCGGCCTGGCCGGTGGAGTGCCCCCGGAGGGGGTCGGGCGCTTCGCCGGGGAGGCCGGGGCCGCTCCGCTGGCGCTGGCCACCGACCCGCTCGCCGGGCAGGCCCTCGCGCCCCGCCCCGTCGCGTCCGACACCTCGACGAGCCCGGCCGGCACCGGCGCGGGCCTCGCGACGCAGGACGCCCTCGGCGTCGTGACCCTGCGCGCCCTCGCCGCGGGCACCGCCCCCGCCACCGCACCCCCCACGACGACCGTGCTCGCCCCGCCCACCGACTGGGCGGTCGACCAGGCCGAGGCCGAGGCCCTGCTCGCCGGGGTCGGGGACCTCGCCCGCCGCGGCCTGGTGGCGCCCCTCGACGCGGGGACCCTGCTGGCCACCGGCGCCGCCCGCGGGCCCGCCGTGCCGCCGGTGGCGCTCGGCTCGGGGGACCGGGTCGCGGCCTCCGACCAGTCCCCGGCCGTGCTCGACGAGATCCGGGGCGTCCGCGACGACCAGCGGGACCTGCTCGCCGCGAGCCGCCAGGACCACACCGGTGCCCCGACGCCCTCGGACTTCGTCGAGCCGCTCACCGGCGCGCTGCTGCGCAGCCTCTCGGCCGCGGGACGGGGCGACCCGGCCCTGCAGCGGGCCGCCGCGGACGACGTCGCCGCCCAGATGCGCACCCTGCGCGGGATGGTTCACGTCGTGCAGCCCGGCGGGAGCTACTCGCTCGGGTCGAGCGACGCGCCGCTGCTGCTCACCGTCGAGAACCAGCTGCCCGTCGCGGTGGACGTCACCGTCGCGCTGGAGCCGACGCCGGGTGTGCGCGTCTCGCCCGTGCCGGTGCGACGGGTGCCCGCGTTCGGCAGCGTGCAGTTCCAGGTCGCCCTCGACGTGGGGCGCTCCGGGCAGTTCACCGTCGACGCCACCGCTCGCACGCCCGGGGGGGATCCGCTCGGGCCGACGAGTCGTCTGCTGCTCCGATCGACCGCCTACGGCACCATCACGGTGTGGTTGACCGCGTCCGCAGCCGTCGTGCTGGTGAGCCTGGCGAGCCTGCGGGTGGCGCGCCGGGTACGCCGGGCACGCCAGGAGCGGCGGTCCCGGCCCAGGCCGCGCCACGCGACCGGCCCGATCCCGCGGGTGGACCCGGAGGCGACGACCGAGGGGCGGACGGACGGGGGCCCACCGAGCGACGGACCGGATCGCGAGCTCCAGAACCGATGACGGGACGCCCGGGCCACGGCGCGCACCACGAGACGCGTCCGGGTCCCGACGAGGGCGGCGACCGGCCCGAGCGCACGGTCGTCCCCCCGCCACCCCCGCCCGCGGACGGGATCGTGGCGTCGCCGCCCGGTCCCGACGCGCCCGTCACCCGCGCGTCCGGGCCCGAGCGCCCGCAGCCGCCGGAGCCACGCCCGGGTCACCCGCCCGGCCCCGGCCGTCCGCCCGGCCCCGCTGGTCAGGCCGGTCCACCGCCGGGTCCGCCACCCGGAGCGCCGGGTCCACCCGCCCCGCCGCACCCCGGCCCGCCGCACCCCGGCCCGCCCGCCCCGCCGCACCCCGGCCCGCCCGCGCCGGCGCCCGGTCCGGCGGACGGCCGCGGCCGTCCGCCGGGCCCACCCCCCGGAGCGGGTCCCCGCCCGGGCCCCCCGCCCGGTCACCGGCCGCCACCCGGCCCGCCGCCGGGGGCCGACCCCCGCGGCCCGGCCGACCGTGGGCCCGCCGGCCCACCACCCGCACCGCCCGGAGCGGTCCCGGCACCCGGACCACCCCCCGGTGCCGAACCGACGCGGCCCCTGGGCGCCGCGGGCCGGGACGCGGCGACGGCGCCCTCACGCGCGGTCCCCGCCGCCCCGGCCCCCGGGTCCGACGGGACGACCGAGACCGACCTCGTGCCCGCCCGCGTCGAGGAGGCCACCACCCGGATGGCGGCCCTGGCGCGGCCGGGGAGCGACCGCTCGGCCCCGCTCGCGTCGTGGACCGTCGGGGACTCCCCGGACGAGACCGTTCTGCTCCCGCGCCCGCCGCTCGAGCAGGACGCGTCCGCCGTCCCCGCGCCCCGGTCGCCGACCGACGACCGCGACGACTCGTCGCTGGTCAGGGCCTCGAGCGGCATGGCGGTCGCGACCCTCGTCAGCCGGCTCACCGGCTTCCTGCGCACCCTCGCCCTGGCCGCCACGATCGGTCTGGGGCTCGTCGGCAGCTCGTTCAACATCGCGAACACGCTGCCCAACATCATCTTCGAGCTGCTGCTCGGCGGGGTCCTCACGAGCGTGGTCATCCCCGTGCTGGTGCGCGCCGCGAAGGAGGACGGCGACGAGGGCGACGGCTTCGCGCAGAAGCTGCTCACCGGCGCGGCGGTGGTGCTCCTCGGGGCGACGGCGCTCGCCGTCCTCGCGGCGCCGCTGCTCGTCCAGCCCTACATCGAGAACGAGGCGAACCGGCCGCTCGCCACCGACTTCGCCTACCTGCTCCTGCCCCAGATCTTCTTCTACGGCATGGGCGCGCTGTTCGGGGCGATCCTCAACGCCCGGGCGGTGTTCGGGCCCGCCGCGTGGGCGCCGGTGCTGAACAACGTCGTCGTGCTCGTCTCGCTGGCGATCTACTGGGTGCTGCCCGGGCCCACCGACGGCAGCCCGATCAGCTCGACCCAGCTGCTCGTCGTCGGGGTCGGCAGCACCCTGGGCATCGTGCTGCAGGCCGTGGTGATGCTGCCAGCGATGCGGCGCACCGGGTTCCGATGGCACTGGCGCTTCGGCTGGGACCCGCGGCTCACGTCGTTCGGCGGCCTCGCGGCGTGGGTCATCGGCTACGTCGTCGTCAGCCAGATCGGCCTGACCGTGATCCTGCGTGTGGCGTTCTCGGCCACCGACGGGGGTCCGTCGATCTACTCGAACGCCTGGCTGCTCATTCAGGTGCCCTACGGCGTGCTCGGGGTGTCGCTGCTGACCGCCCTGATGCCCCGGATGAGCGCGGCGGCGGCGAACGGGCGACTCGATCAGGTGGTCGACGACCTATCGCTGGGCTCGCGGCTCTCCACGGTGACGCTGCTTCCGGTCAGCGTCATCCTCACCGTCTTCGGCTCGCAGCTCGGCGTCGCGATGTTCTCCGTGGGTCGCGCGGGCGGGTCGTCGGCCGAGGCGCTCGGCGCCGCGCTCTCGGCATCGGCGTTCGGGCTGCTCCCGATGGCCGTGGTGATGCTGCAGCTGCGCGTCTTCTACGCGATGGCCGACGCCCGCACCCCCACCCTGATCATGGTCATCATGACCGCGGTGAAGGTTCCGCTGGCCTACCTGTGCCCGGTCCTGCTGGCGCCCGACCAGGTGGTCCTGGGCCTGGCCGGGGTCAACGCCTTCGGTTTCGTCGTCGGCCTCGTGGTCGGCGACGTGTGGCTGCGCCGGCGCATCGGGCGCCTGGACACCCGCCGCGTCCTGCGCACCGTGCTGCTGACCGGCATCGCCTCGGTGGTGTCGGTGCTGACGGCCGTCGTGGTCGTGACCGTGCTCGAGCGTTTCGTCGGGGGCGCGGGCGCCGTCGCGAAGGCCTGGCTCACCGTCGGCATCGGCGGGGTCGTCTCGCTCGCGGTGCTCGTGCTCGCGATGCGGCTGCTGCGCGTGCCCGAGCTCGACCCGGTCGCCTCGCGGCTGCGCCGTCTCGTCGGCCGCTGACCACGACCGGGTTGCCCCGCCGTGACGGGTGTCGCCGCGGCCGCCGGGTCCACGACGCGCGGGCCGGTGTCCCGTACGCTCGCCTGCGACGGAGGCGCTCGGTCTCGGGGACCCGGGCCGCCCAGGGGTGTGGCGAGGGCGCCGGAGGTGAGGGGTGGACGACGCGATGGCCGGTGGCCGCGCGCCCGGAGCACCGCGCGCCGCCCTGGCCGAGTCGCCCGGCCCCACCGAGGTCGCCCCCCCGGGGCCGCCCGGCGAGGACACCGCGGTCGAGC
>JAVXWR010000681.1:0-7933 GCA_032230725.1 Actinomycetota bacterium | reverse complement strand
GTCGTTCGACGACCTCGCCGTCTCCACCAGCGGCCTCTTCGGGCCGGCCCGGCGCCACCAGCTCACCGTCCGCGCCCAGGTCTCGTTCGTGACCACCTGGCTCGCGCCGCGCCTGCAGGACTTCCGGGACCGCTACCCACACATCGAGCTGCGCGTCCTGTGCGCGATCTGGGCCGACGCCTACGTCCTGGGCGGGGTCGACGTCGACATCCGGCAACGCGCCGACGCGGACACCGACGACGGGGTGGAACTGTTGCATCGGGACCACGCCGTCGTCATCCACAGCCCCGCGCACGAACACCGCTACGGTCCCGTCCGCGGTGCAGCGGATCTCGAAGGGCGGCCGCGTGTCCACGTGCTCGGCTTCGACGACCTCTGGCAACAGCTGCGGAACACGCACGGCCTGCCGGACAGCGGGCAGACCATCACCGTCGACACGTCGATCAGCGCCATCGAGATCGCCGCGACGAGCACCTCCCTCGCCCTCGTCTCCGAGCGCTACGCCCGCCCCGCCCTCCACGCCGGTCGGGTCCGGACGAGCCTCGACCCGATTCCGATGCGGCAGGGCCACGTCCTCGTCCGGCCCCGCGACGCGCCTGAGCCGTCCCCCGAGGCCCGGATCTTCGAGCGCTGGCTCCGCGACCAGCTCGATGCTGAGGAATCCCATCCGGAGCCGATGGAGGAGCCGGAGGGATAGATGCTCTCCCAACATCGGTCCGGTCCAGGCCCTGCCTGGCCTCGTCGTCGCGTGCACGCGCGGCACTGGGCATCTGATGCTGTCGGACGGAGAAGCCCGCGAGCTCGGCGCGCACGAGGACATCCCGTGCGAACGACGGGGACGGGAACTGCCGGTCTCACTTCTGCGGGAAGGCACGCTCATGGGGGAAGCCGAGGTGGTGCTGCGGGACCTCGGGAGACGCGGTGTCCAGGGGGACCGCGGGCGAGCGGACCAGGCCGAGCTGTGCGGTCTGACGGGGTAGCAGCACGTCCGCGGCCCAGTCGAGCGCGATGCGTGCCCGGTTGCCCGGCATCGAGAACAGGTGGTAGCCGCGGGCCACGGTGTGTGCGGGGCGCCCGGTCATCGGGATGTGCAACGGGTTCGCTGCCGCCTGGAACCCACCGAGGTCGACCACGAAGCCCAGGTCACGGTGCTTGTACTTCTTGCGGTGGCCGCTGCCGAGCGACGCGGCGAGGTTGCGGCCGACCAGTTTGCCCTGGCGCACGGCGTGCTGGGCGGTCATCGCGCAGTACTCGCCGGGGCGGCTGGGGTCGGGCACAGCTGCCGCATCGCCGCACGCGAACAGCTCCGGGTGGCCGGGCAGCGTGAGGTAACGGTCGGTCACGACCCGGCCTTCCCGTACCTCGACCCCGAGGTCGTCGATCAGCGGGTCGGGTCGCACGCCGACGCACCATACGAGCGTCCGGGCGGACACCTCCTCGCCGGAGTCGAGGCGTACGCCCTGGGCCGTGGCCTCCTCGACGGTCGTGCCGGTGTGGACCTCGACGCCGCGCTCGCGCAGCACCCGGTCCGCGGTCTGCGCCAGGTGCTGGTCCAGCCCCGCGAGCACTTCGCCCCGGCTCACCAGCACCCATCGCGTCGCGTCGTCGCCCAGACCGCGGGACGCCGCGAGCTCCCGGGTGAACAGCTGGCCCTGGGCGGTGACCTCGGTGCCGGTGTACCCCGCGCCGCAGACCACGAAGGTCAGCCGGGCCTCCCGCTCGAGCGGGTCCTCGCACATGGCGGCGAGGTCGACCTGGCGGATGAGGTGATCGCGGAGGTAGAGCGCCTCGGGGACACCGCGGAAGCCGTGCGCGTGCTCGGCCACCCCCGGGATCGGCATGACCTTGTGCACGCTCCCGGCCGCGAGCACGAGCCGGTCGTAGTTCAGTTCGTGGCGTACGCCTTCCGGGTCCAGCCAGCCCACCCGACGGGCGTCCGTGTCCAGCTCGTCGACCTCGCCCGTCGCGTGCTTGACGCCCCGGGGCAACGCGTCGAACAACGAGACGGAGATCCGCCGCGGCTCCAGGATTCCCGCGGCCACCTCGGGGAGCAGCGGCAGGTAGAGGAAGTAGTTGGTGGGACTGACGACGACGATCTCGACCGCGTCACCCATCGCCTTCGCCAACGACCGAGTGGTGTGGAAGCCGGCGAAACCGCCGCCCACGACGACCACCCTGGGGCGGCCGCGCGCCTCGACGGGGGCACTGCTCGAGCTAACCATGTGCGAATAGTGCCCACGAGGCGCCCGTTCTGACACACGACCGGTGCGGCGAGCGCAGGCTGGCCGATCCCGAGGTGAGGACGACGGCGGACATGCTCACGGGGTGGCGGTCCGGCGCCGAGTGCTTCCTCTCCGGCCAGGTCTGCTCGTCGCTGACCCGGACCGTCGTCCCCCGCCGCAGGCACGACGGGATGGTGGACTCGCTCGCCGGGACGTTCTCGCAGGTGCGGCTCGGGGACCCGTTCGACCCGAACGTGCCGATGGGCCCGCTGGCCACGGCGCGCCAGCGCGACCGCCCGGTGCGGCGCAGGACGACACGGCTTGACGGGTCCGGGAGCGTGAAGCTGCCACAGCGCTCCCGGGAATCCGGAGGCGTCCCTGGGTCGGAGACCCTTGCGAGAGGACACCGCGGTAATGCGGACGGTACAGACAGTCACCCTCGAGGACGCCCGGCGGATCATCGAGGCGGGGGAACGCGAGGCGGAGTCCCAGGGGCAGCCGGTGAACATCGCGGTGGTCGACGCCGGAGGAATCCTGGTCGCCCACGTCCGCCAGGACGGGGCGTGGATCGGCAGCGTCGACGTCGCGATCAATAAGGCGTTCAGTGCACGCGCCTTCGACGTGTCCACGGCGGGCCTGGCGGAGAACGCCCAGCCGGGCGGTCAGTTCTACGGCATCCAGGACTCCAACCACGGTCGCGTGATGATCTTCGCGGGCGGGGTTCCGCTGATGTCCGGTGACTCCGTGGTCGGGGCCGTCGGGGTCAGCGGGGGGACGGGGGAGCAGGACCAGGCGGTCGCGTCGGCGGCCGCCGGGGCGCTCTAGGACCGGCCTGCTCGTCGTCGCCGATCGCGACGACCGGTGCGGCCCGACCGGTTGCCCGGCACGATGACGCACATGGATGAGCACATGACGACGACGGTCGGGAGCCACGCCTAGATGTCGGTCGTGGAGATCCAGTTCGTCGACGGTCAGCACCTCCCGAGCCGGATCGAGGAGCTCCTGCGGCGGGTCAGTCAGCGGGTCTCCGCCGTGCTCGGCTCGCCGGTCGGGCGCGTGCGGGTCTTCGTGACGATGCACCCGCCCGAGCTCTGGGCCACGGGAGGCGTCCCGGCGGCCCAGGACGGAGATCCGGCAGCGTACTTCGTCGCCGTCGTGCTCCAGGAGAGTTCCCCTGCCCAACGCGGGAAGCTGCTCACCGAGATCACCGACGCCCTCTGCGACGCGCTCGGCGTGACCCGCGTCCGGGTGCACGGCCGGGTCGCCCAGGTGCCGCCGGAGGACTGCGTGGTCGGCGGGGTGCTCACGTCGTCCACGCGCGGCCCCGAGGTCGTCGTCCGCTCGACCTGGTTTAGGGAGCCGGGGGGTCACCCGGGCACCCTGATCGCGCTCAGCGTCTCCATTAGTCCCGGCGCCCCCGGCGCTACGGGCCCAGCGCGACGACCAGCCACATCAGCCCCGCCCCCAGGATGGTGAGGAACACCGTCGCCCTCGCAGGACGCGCGGCGTGCGCCTCGGGGAGGACGTTGCCCGTCGCGATGTAGAGCAGCACCCCGGCGAAGTAGCCGAGATAGAGCCCGACGGCCGTGGGCGGGAACCTGATCACGGTGCCGATGACCGCGCCGACGACAGGGGCGACGGCGTCGAGGCCGAGCAGGACGAAGGCCCGTCGCCGGGAATTGCCGTACAGCTCGGTCAGGGTGAACGTGTTGAAGCCGTCGGCGAGGTCGTGCGCGATCACGGCGACCGCCACGGGAATGCCGACGCCGACGCCGCCCTGGAAGGCGGCGCCGATCCCGACCCCGTCCAGGGTGCTGTGCAGGACGAGTCCACCGGCGGCGGTGAGGCCGATCCGCCGGAAGCCGTGTTCGTGGCCGGCGCCGGCGGCGTCCGCACCGTGGTGCAGGGTCACTGCCCGCTCCGCGACGTGCAGGGACAGGAAACCGGCGGCGGCCG
Source organism: Actinomycetota bacterium (assembly GCA_032230725.1). Classification (GTDB taxonomy): domain Bacteria; phylum Actinomycetota; class Actinomycetes; order Mycobacteriales; family Pseudonocardiaceae; genus Actinomycetospora. Next base: position 3,755 of record JAVXWR010000681.1, on the reverse strand, counting down.
TGAGCATCGCGGCCGGCGGGCCGAACCCGGGGCGGGGGGACAGCTCGAACGCCTCGGGCAGCAGGTCGAAGAAGACCACACCGAGCATGACGCCGGCCGCCGCGCCGAGCACGAGATGGCGCTGTTCACGCAGCCGGACGGCGACCGCCCCACCGGCGAGGGTCGCGAAGAACGATCCGAGCGCCGCGAGAATGGCCACGTCCGCCATTCTCGCGCACCGCGGGTGGCGCAGACCGGGACGCCGGTGGGTGCCCCGGAAGGGTTCGTCCGCTCGCCGACCGGGCACTGTGGGCCGGTGACGACCCCGCCGGCCCGTCGACAGCGGGACGCCCCGACGGGGCGGCACCGGGTCGCGCTCGGGTTCGCGGCGGGCGTCGGTGCGGCCGCGCTCGTCGTGCTCACCCTCGGGCTGCCGACGGGCCGCACCTTCGGGGTGGAGGACAACGGCGACGGCTACCGCCTGTACTGCGGCGCCGGGCTGATCCCCCGCACCGTCGACCGGGTCGCGGCCTGGAAGGGCGGGGTCATCACGGACTTCGCCGTGGGCGCCCCGACCTGCGGCGCGTCGACGCCGTCGTCGGCGGGACTGGTGCTGCGGGCCGCGACCCTCGGGAGCGACGGCACGTTCACCCTGACCGCCGTGGCCTGGTGGTACGCGGTGCTCGTCGGCCTCGTCGTCGCCCTCGCGGCGTGGGCGGCCTCGGCGTCGGGGCTGTGGCGCGCCGCGGTCCTCGTCGTGGCCGTCGCCCCGCTGGCCCTCCCGGCGTTCACGCGGTTCTTCGTCTCGACCTACGGCGAGCCCGCCGGGCTGCTGGGCACCCTCGCGGTCACGTGCGGCGTCGCCACGCTGCTGGTCGCCGGCGCCGAGCAGGGCGCCGCCCGCACCGTCGCCCTGCTCCTGACCGCGTTCGGCGGCGCGGTCGCCGCGACCGCCAAGGTGGCCTACCTGCCCGTCCTCGCCGTCGCGGTGGTGGCCTGCACGGTGGTGACCGTGCGCCGGCGCCGGCCGCGACGGCTGGTCGGCCCGGTGATCGCCCTACTCACGGTGCTGGGGGTCGCCGTGCCGGTCGGGGCCGCCATCGGGTTCCAGGACCGCATCTACGGGGGCGCGAACATCCACGACGTCGTGTTCACCCTCGCCCTCCCCGAGCTCGGACCGGGCGCGACGGGCGAGCTGGGCCTGCCGCCCGAGGCCGCGGGCCTGCTCGGTGCCGGCTTCTTCAGCCCGACGCGGCCCCCGGCCGGGGCCTGGTGGGTCACCGCGATCCGGGACCGGCCCGACGCCACGCGCGACGCCGCCTACGCCGCGCTCGTCCGCCACCCGGACGCCCTGGCGCGGGCGCTCGGGGTGGGTCTGCAGGCCACCACCCGCGCCGACCTGCCCTATCTCGCCTCCGGCCCGGGCGACCCGACGCGCCCCTCGCCGTACCAGGGCGACCAGGGCTGGTCGGGGTCACGCCAGCCCGATCTCCGGGCCGTCCTCGATGCGACGCCGCGGCCGGCGTGGCTCCCCACGGCGCTCGTGCTGCTCGCCCTCGCCGCCGCCGCGAGCACGCCGGGGTGGCGACGCCGGGCGCCTGTCGCCGCCCGCTGGTGCCTCGCTGCGGGCCTGGCGGCGGGCACCGCCTTCGGACTCGTCGTCATGGCGGTGCTGGGGGACGGCTACTTCGAGGTGTTCAAGCACGTGTGGCTGGCGGCCTATCTGCTCGTGGTGAGCGGGCTCTGCCTGGTCGGCGCCCTCGGCGCGGGGGTCGTCCGTCTCGTCCCGGTCCCGCGCCGAGCCCGGCGGCGCGGCGACTGATCCTCAGGACTCGGCCTCGCGGACCCCTGACGCCGCCCTCCGGATGATCACCCGGTCGGCGAGGGGGTCGGTGAGCCCCCGCAGCGCGAGCGCCGGCCGCACCCACGCCGGGGCGGTGACGCGCGGGGAGCGCGCCTCGATCCCGTCCGGGCTTGGTCGACTTCGGGATGACGGACCGGCCCTGCTGCAGATGCCAGCGAAGCATGACCTGGGCCGGGCTCTTGTCGTGCGCGTCTCCAGGGCGCGGTAGGCCTCGAGGGGTCTTCGCGAACTCGCAGGGCAGTGCCTGGTGGAGGATCAGCAGGTCGATCTCATCCAGATCTTGGTCTCGAGGAAGACGTCGCCCCGGTCGAGCTCCGCGTGGTGGACCGCCTCCCCCACCTGGCGTTCGTTGCCGTAGGCCGCGGCGGCGATGGTGCCCCCCACGCGGTGGCGCGCGGTCGTAGCGTCGGTGGTGTCGATCAGCGGCGGTCCCGGACGGACCGCGGGACGGGAGCTCCACCATCATGCAGAAGGCCACTCTCGGGTCGCTCGAGGTCTCCCGGATCGGGCTGGGCGCCATGGGCATGTCCCACGGCTACTCGGGCGCCGGCAGCGACGACGAGGAGTCGATCCGCACCATCCACCGCGCCCTCGACCTCGGTGTCACCCTCGTCGACACCGCCGAGGTCTACGGCCCGTACGTCAACGAGGAGCTCGTCGGCCGGGCGATCAAGGACCGTCGCGACGAGGTGGTGCTGGCCACCAAGTTCGGCCTGATCTCCCACACCGGACGGGAGGGTGCCGACTCGAGCCCGGAGAACGTCCGGGCGGCGGTCGACGGGTCGCTGCGCCGGCTCGGCGTCGACCACATCGACCTCTACTACCAGCACCGCGTCGACCCCGGAACGCCGATCGAGGAGACCGTCGGGGCGGTGGTCGAGCTCGTCGAGGCGGGCAAGGTCCGCCACATCGGGCTCTCCGAGGCCTGGACCGACACGATCCGGCGAGCCCACGCCACGCACCCGATCACGGCCCTGCAGTCGGAGTACTCGCTGTTCACCCGCGACCAGGAGGAGATCCTGCCGCTGCTGCGCGAACTGGGGATCGGGCTGGTGCCCTACTCCCCGCTGGGCCGTGGCTTCCTCACCGGGCAGATCCGCTCGGTCGAGGACCTCGGCGACGACGACTTCCGCAAGGACAACCCCCGCTTCGTGGGTGAGGCGTTCCGGCGCAACCTGGCCCTGGCCGACGAGGTCGGTGCCGTGGCGGGCGAGGTCGGCGCGAGCCCGGGGCAGGTCGCCCTGGCGTGGCTGCTGGCCAAGGGTGGCGACATCGCCCCGATCCCGGGCACCAAGCGGGTCTCCCGGGTCGAGGAGAACGCGGCCGCCGACGCCGTCGAGCTCTCCGCCGAGCAGCTGCGTCGCCTCGACGAGCTGCCGCCCGCCGAGGGGGAGCACCACACCGAGGAGCAGATGGCGCTCATCGAGCGCTGAGCGAGAGGACGATCACGACCAGGGAGCATCACCGGGTGCCCGCGGCCTCGGTCGTTCCCTGGCCGAGGCGGTCCTGGCGGGCGGTGACCAGGTCCCTCGCGACGGCGCGGGACGCAGGCCGGGTGCAGGACCTCGCCGTGGCCGTGATCAACGGCGGTCCTGATGCGCGCCCGTCACCCCGGGGGAGCGATCGTCGACATCTCCTCGATCGGCGCCCGGGTCTGCCCGTCCGGATCGGGTTAGTACACGCATCGAAGCCGCACTGGAAGGCGTGACCGGCTCGTGGCCGGTGGTCGGGCTCGTCGGGCGAGACTGTCGGGGGGTCGCGCTATCTTTCGCACATGAGTTCGAACGGCGGGGCCGGGGCGGGTGACGCGGTCACCGCGCAGCTGACCGCGATCCTGGCGCGCCTCGGGGAACTCGCCGACGCCCCGCTCGATGACTGTGAGGTGGCGGGGGCGGCGCGGGTCGACCGGATC
>JAVXWR010000663.1:0-5612 GCA_032230725.1 Actinomycetota bacterium | reverse complement strand
GGCGTCCGCCTTGCCCTGCTGGGCCTGGCCCTCGCGAGCGACCGAATCGGCGCCGGTCACGGTGCCGACGGCCTCCTTCACGCGACCCTTGACGTCCTCGGCCTTGGTGTCGTCGTTGCGCGTGTTCTCGGCCATCGTGGTCACGGCTCCTCTCCTCGGTGAACTACCGCTACCGGGCCCGTGGCTACCCACGACGGCGTCGCGCGGACACGTCCGTCCGGACGAGGCTCACGATGGCGGGTGCAGCGTCACCCCGAGCGCGCGGTGGTCGGAGACGGGCAGCCGGTGGACCTCGCCGTCGGTTGCCAGGACCTCGCGGCCGAGGAGGTGGTCGAGCTGCGTGCGGGGTTGCGGGGCCGGGAACGTGCGCCCCGCGGCGAGCCCGGTCAGGCCGCTCACCCACGCGGCGCGCCGCGGGCCGGTATTGAGATCACCGGTGAGCACGAGCGGGCCGGGACCGGCCTCACGGTCGAGCGCGCGCACGAGGCGGCGCAGCTGCAGCAGGTTCCAGCCCGGCACGAAAGAGAGGTGGGTGGTGGCCACGGTGACCGCGCCGGCCGACGTCGCCACCTCGGCCGCCACGGCAACGCGGGGCTCGTCGTGCACGACGACGGGGCGCGGCGGCCGGCCCAGCAGCAGCAGGATCGGCCGGGGCAGCGGCGGGACACGCACCACCCGCCACGTCGTCACCGGCAGCCGGGAGATCAGCGCGACCCCGTAGGCCGGCTCCGGGGGCGAGGGGTCGACGAGGGCCTCGACCCGCTCGGGAGCGGCGGCGGGCAGGGTCGCGGTGGCGTCGGCGGCGGCCTCGCCCGGGCCCCCGACCCGGTCCTCCTCGGGCGCTGCGGACCAGGCCCCGGGCGGTCCGACGAGGGCCGCGGCGAACCGGTGGTCCCGCGCCCCCATGGCCTCGGCCGCCAGCGCGGTGAGGTCGGCGCCCTGCGACCGGGCCTGGCCACGGTCGACCTCCTGGAGCGCCAGCACGTCCGCGTCCAGCGAGCGCACCGCCGCGGCGAAGCGGTCGAGGTCGACCTGCCCGTCGTCGGGCGAACAGCCGTGCAGGACGTTCCAGGTCACCAGGCGCACGGAGTAGGGGTTCCCGCATTCCGACCCGGAGCACGCCGGGTAGCGTCATCGGGTGATCGAAAGCCGGGAAGGACAGCGCGAGGCGCTGAAGCGCGTCGCGGTCGCGCTACGCCGCGGCGGGGTCAAGTTCGCGCTCGCCGGCGGCTACGCCGTGTGGGCCCACGGGGGTCCGGAGCCGGAGCACGACGTCGACGTCGTCGTCTGCCCGGACGACGCCGAGGCCGCGGCCGTGGCACTACGCGACGCCGACCTGCGGGTCGAGCAGCCGCCCGAGGACTGGCTGTTCAAGGTCTACTCCGACGGCGCGATGGTCGACGTGCTGCTGCAGATCAACGGGCGCGACGTGGACACTGCGATGATCTCACGGGCGTACGACATCGAGGTCCTCTCGGTGGTGATGCCGGTCAGCGACATCACCGACGTGCTCGTCGGCAAGATGCGTGCGCTCAACGAGCAGCGCTGCGACCTGAACAAGGTCCTGCCGTCCGCCCGGGCGGTGCGCGAACAGGTCGACTGGGAGCGGGTGGCCCGGGAGGTCGCGGGGCACGACCTCGCCGTCGCCTGCCTGTACCTGCTCCGTCGCCTGGGTGTCGCCCCCTCGGGCCCCGAGATCGACGCGGCTCTCCACCTGCCCGAGGATTGACCTCAGACGTCCTGGCTCTCGACGCCGGCGGTCGCGGTGCTCGCCTCACCGCTCTCGCCGGCCTGGTCGGTCACGTGCTGCTCGGGGTGCGGCGGCGACCGCAGCCCCTCGTAGATCGCAGGCTGGATGTCCCACTGGTTGCTGTAGCGGGTGCCCGGCAGGTCCAGGTAGCGGACCGTCACCTCGAAGTCGGTACCCGCGAGGTCGTGGCGCTTCAGCAGGTCGAGCTGGGCGTGCAGGTCGTCCCAGTAGCAGGTCAGCCGCGCACCCGGGGCGAGCGAGGTCAGCCCGATCGTGAACAGCGGCAGCTGCGAGATGACCACGCCGTCGGAGCTCTCGAGCGGGCGGGAGAACTCGAACGAGATGTGCTTCGCCGGCCCCTGCCCCACGTTCTCCACCGCGATGGAGAGGCCGTTGCTGTCGTGGTCGTACTCGTCGTGGACGGCCACGACCGGGCGCCCGGCGGCCAGGAACTCCTGGCGCACCTCCCGGACCGACTCGCGCGCGGCCCGCAGCTGGAAGTAGATCACCACGATGAACGCGGCGTAGAGCACCGGCGACAGCACCTGGGCGATGTCGGTGATCAGCGTCAGGACGTTCATCGTGGCGACCTCCTCTCAGGGCGTCTCGACCGTCGGCCGGGCGACTACGGCTTGAGCACGACCTTGATCGCGCCGTCGGCCTTGCGCTGGAAGATGTCGTACCCGTGCGCGGCCTCCTCCAGCGGCAGGCTGTGCGTCTCGAGGTCCATGACGCCCAGCGGGTCGGCGTCGTCCTGGACCAGCGGCAGCAGGTCGGGGATCCAGCGCTTGACGTGGGCCTGGCCCATCGCGAGACGGATCCCCTTGTCGAACATCTTCAGCATCGGCAGCGGGTCGGCCTGCCCGCCGTAGACCCCCGAGAGGGACACGACGCCGGCCCGGCGCACCGCGTCCACGCAACCGATGAGGGCCGCGGTGCGGTCGACGCCGGCCACCGACATCAGCGGGGCCGAGATCGCGTCCGGCAGCTTGTTGACGAGCTTCTGCGCGACCTGCGGGATGGGCGAGCCGTGCGCCTCCATCCCGACGGCGTCGATCGCTGAGTCCGTGCCCCGCCCGTCGGTCAGGTCGCGGACCGCCGCGGTGACGTCGCGCACCTGGGAGGAGTCGATGAGCTCGATGCCGTGGCGGCGGGCCATCGCGAGACGCTCGGGGACCGAGTCGACCGCGATCGTCCGGTAGCCGAGGTAACGGGCGATCCGCGCCGCCATCTGCCCGATCGGGCCCAGCCCGAACACCACGACGCTGCCGCCCTTGGGGATGTCGGCGAACGCCACGGCCTGCCAGGCGGTCGGCAGGACGTCGGAGAGGTAGAGGAAGCGCTCGTCGGGCGGGCCGTCGGGCACCACGATCGGGCCGAACTGCGCCTGCGGCACGCGCAGGTACTCGGCCTGCCCGCCCGGCACCTGGCCGTAGAGCTTGGTGTAGCCGAACAGCGAGGCACCCATCCCCTGGTCGCGGTTCTGGGTGGTCTCGCACTGGGCGTTGTAGCCGTGCTCGCACATCCAGCAGTGCCCGCAGGAGATGTTGAACGGGACGACGACGCGGTCGCCCACCTTGAGATCGCCGGTCTCGGACCCGACCTCCTCGACGATCCCCATCGGCTCGTGCCCGAGGATGTCCCCCTTGTCGAGGAACGGCCCGAGTACCTCGTAGAGGTGCAGGTCGGAGCCGCAGATCGCGGTGCTGGTGATGCGCACGATCGCGTCGGTCGGGGCCTGGATCTTCGGATCCGGGACCTCCTGCACGCGGACGTCGCTCTGTCCCTGCCAGGTCAGTGCCTTCATGCTGTCTCTCTCTCCTCGGGTTCGGTGTGGTTCGGGTGCCGTCAGGCGGCGGGGTCGACGACGACGAAGTCGTCGGGCATCGGGCGGCCGTCGAGGTGGGCCGCGAGCATCTCGTGCACGCCCTCGGCGATCCGGTCCTGCGCCTCCCGGGTCATGCCCGAGCAGTGGATGGTCATCGCCTCGGAGCCCTCGGGCAGCGAGCGCCAGGGGTGGTCGGCCGGGGCGGGCTGCGGGTACCAGGTGTCGCCCGCGTAGCCCGCGAGATGCCCGGACCCGACGGCCTCGACCAGGGCATCGCGGTCGACGATCGCGCCGCGCGCGGTGTTCACCAGCCAGGCGCCCTGCTTCATCGCCTTCAGCCGCTCCGGGCCGAACAGCGCCTGGCTGCCGTCCATCAGCGGCAGCGCCAGGCAGATGACTTCGGACTCGGCCACCAGGGTGTCCAGGCGGGCGTACCGGACGCCCAGCGAGGCCTCCTCGCCGGCGGTACGGCGGTGGTTGGCGTAGTAGAGCATCCGGACGTCGAAGCCCTTGAGGCGCAGCGCGGTGCGCGCGCCGATGGCGCCGAGCCCGACGATGCCCACGGTCTTGCCCTCGAGGTCGTGCGAGGGGGCGGCGATCTTCGCGACGTCCCACCTGCCGTCGCGGGCCTCCGTATGCGCGGGGACGAAGTTGCGCACCAGCGCGAGGATCTGCAGCACGTTGTGCTCGGCGACGCTCACGACGTTGCTGCCGGTCACCTCGGCGACGGTGACGCCGTGCGCCTTCGCGGCCTCGGGATCGGTATGGTCCGAGCCGATGCCCGCGGTGATGACGAGCCGCAGGTTCTCGGCGGCCTTCAGCCGGTCCTCGTCGAGGTAGACCGGCCAGAACGGCGTCGTGATCAGGACCTCGGCGTCGGTGAGCTCCCGGTCCAGCTCGTCGCCGGTCTCGGTGGTCGTGACCAGGGTGTGGCCCTGCGACTCCAGGTAGGGGCGCAGGCCGAGGGCGTTGTCCGCGCTCGCGGGGACGTCCTCGCCGGTCTCGGCCGGCGGATAGGACACGTAGACGACCTTCATGGGGACGGCTACCCGAGGTCGGTCGCGCGCGACACGTCCGGCCGGGGGCCGCCGGGAGATCATCTCCTCGGAGATCACCCCAGCGCGGCGAGGAACGTCTCCGCCCAGTGCGCGACGTCGTGCTCGCGGACCTGCGCGCGCAGCGCGGCCATCCGCCGCCGCGCCTCCGGTGACCCGTGCGAGCCCGCAGCCTCGGCGATCGCAGCCGCCACCCCGTCGACGTCGTAGGGGTTGACCGTCCAGGCGTCGGTGAGCTCCGCGGCGGCCCCGGTGAACTCGGAGAGCACGAGCGCGCCGCGGTCGTCGGGGCGCGTCGCCACGTACTCCTTGGCCACGAGGTTCATGCCGTCGCGCAACGGCGTCACGAGCATCACGTCCGCGGCGAGGTAGAGCGGCGCGAGCTCGGCGGGCGGCAGCGAGCGGTGCAGGTAGTGCACCACCGGCCGCCCCAGGGCGGCGTGGTCGCCGTTGAGGCGCCCGACCGTGCGCTCGACCTCCTCGCGGGTCCGGCGGTACGCATCGACCCGTTCCCGGCTCGGGGTGGCGACCTGCACCATCGTCGTCGTCGCCGGGTCCAGCCGGCCGTCGACGAGGAGCTCGCCGAACGCCTCCAGCCGGACCTCGATGCCCTTGGTGTAGTCGAGCCGGTCGACGCCGAGCAGCAGCGTCGTCGGGTCCCCGAGCTCGGCCCGCAGCTCCGCCGCGCGCTGCGCCACCGCGGGGTCCGCGCCGCGTTCCTCGAGAACGGCGGACTCCACGGAGATCGGGAAAGCGCCGACGCGGGTCGTGCGCCCGTGCAGCCGGACCTGCCCCGGGGCCTCCCCCAGCCCGATCGGGGCGTCGTCCACGTCGGCGCCGCACAGCCGGTGGGCGAGCCAGCGGAAGTTGCGGGCCCCGCCCGGCGTCTGGAACCCGACCACGTCGGCGCCGAGCAGGCCCTCGACGACCTCGGTGCGCCACGGCAGCTGCAGGAACAACTCGATGGGCGGGAAGGGGA
>JAVXWR010000657.1:0-6124 GCA_032230725.1 Actinomycetota bacterium | reverse complement strand
GTCGTTCGGCCGGGCCGCGCTCGCGGCGTCGAGGTTGTTCTGGGCGGTGACCTGGCCCTGACGGGCGTTCGCGATCTGGAGGTCGCCGGCCGCGGCGTCCGCCTGCCGCTTGGCCGTGGCCTGGGCGGGGCTCGTCGCCGACGAGGCGCCGGCCCCGGTCGCCGCGCCCACCGCCCCCATCGCTCCCGAGGCCGCCGAGGTGGCGAGGGACATCGCGCCGCCCACGACGCCGCCGGTCGCGCCGGCCCCCGTGGCGGACCCGGTGGACGTGCCCGACACGCCGGCCATCCCGGCGGTGGACCCGCCCGAGGCACCCGCGGCCGCGGCGTCGTCGGCGGCGAGGGTCGCGTGGACCTGGCGCTCGGTCGCCGACACGATCGAGGCCGCGGCGTCGACCGAGTTCTGCGCCCCCTGCACGGAGGTGCCGTCCTCGACCTTGTCGAGCTGGGCCTGCTGGCCGGCGAGCTGCGCGCGTGCCTGCTGGAGCTGGCGGCGGGCGGCGAAGTCGTCGATGGTGGCGAGCACCTGGCCCGCCGTGACCCGGTCGCCGACCTTGACGTCCACGGCGGTCAGCTGGCCGCCCGTGGGGAACCCGAGGTTCGTCGACCCGACGGAGGACACCGACCCGGTCGAGTCCACCCCGGTGCTGACCGATGCCCGTTCCACCCGCACGGTCTGCGGGGGTGGCGCCGCCTGCGACCCGCACGCTCCAGCACTCAGAGCAACCACCACTCCGGTTGCCGCGAGCGCCATCGTCCTGATGGAGCAGCGTGATCGAGACGAGGCGGAACGTGGCCGCATGCGTTCTCCGTCCGGGTCCGTAGCGAGACGTCGACCCGGGCGAGGAGGCGTTCCACCAGGGACGACGCGGTTCACGACGGGGGCCCCGACGGCGCCGACAACGGCTCCGACCCCACGACCGGGGAAGACTAACCCGAGCACGCACCGTTGTTGGCAGGCACCGCCATCAATACCGAGAGTGAGAGTTACTCATCGGGTTCGCTCTTCCGGCCCAACGCGGATCGATCGCCTGACGTAGGTCATGCACCCGGGTCGATGCCCGCCTGCCGCAGGCATCCGTCGACCACCGCGGTCAGTCCGAGCTCGAACGACGCGTCGCCCGGATCCGCGGCGCCCCGCGACTCCTCGTCCGGGGGGAGCAGCCCGATCAGGCGCGTGGACGAGCTGGGTGGTGAACCTCCTCGTCGTCGAGTGGTTCGTCATCGCGCCGGGTGGGCGCCGCTCCCGGGAGCAGAAGTCCGCGCTATGACACCGGATGGTGCTCACGAGCCGAAGGCACCAGCACGACGAACGCCTCCCCGCCGGTCCGCGACGCGAGCGCCAGCGCGGCTGCCGGGTCGTCGAGGCCGACGGTGCGGACCTCGACGCCGTCCAGGTCGAGGGCGCCCCCGCGCACCGAGCGCCACACCCGCAGCATCGTGTCCGGACCGAACATCCACGAGCCGCGGATCGTGAGCCTGCGGTGCATGAGGTCGCCGTAGGGCAGCGCGAGGTCCTGGCGCACGCCCCCCACCAGCACAATCGTTCCGCCGGGGCGCAGGGCGTCGTACCCGGCGAGGGTGGGCTCGGGCGACGGCACGGCGCCGAGCGCGTCGAGCACGACGTCGACCTCCCCGTCCGCGGTGATCGCCGCCGCCGTCCCCGCCCGGTCGGTCAGCGGCACCGTCGTCACCCGGGGGTCGAGCGCGGCGAGCCGGGCCAGCGCCGTCTCGTCCCGGCCGACCGCCACCACCCGGGACGCGCCCCGGGCGAGGGAGAGACGCACCCCGGCGCCCCCGAGCTGACCCGTCGCCCCGAGGACGGCCACCGCGTCGCCCGCCGTCGTCCCGGCCCGGTCGAGGGCCTCGGCGGCGATGGCGAACCACCCGAGCAGTGCGAGCCGTTCCGGGGCCACCGCCTCCGCGCCCGGCAGGCGGACGAGCGTCTCCTTCGGCGCGACGACCCGCTCGGCGAACGTCCCGTCGCGCCAGCGCTCCTGCATCGCGACGACGGTGGGGGTGACCTCACCGCGCCCGCCGATCCCGGTCCAGCCGACGAGGACCTCCTGCGGGTCCGCGACGTCTCCGGAGGAGAGCAGGACCGTGTGGGCGACGACGTCGCCGGGAGCGAGCCCGAGGACGTCCTCGGCGACCGCGAGCACGCGCCCGACCCCGCCGGCGCCGAGGACCAGCGGGGTCGGCACCCGCCCGCGCGGCCCGTCGGCGACGACGTCGGTGTAGGCCGGGACGTGGGCCGCGAGGACCTCCAGCAGCACACCGCCGGGCCGGACCCCGGGCTCGTCGAGCTCACGCAGGCGGAGGCCGCCGCCGGGGCGTTCCAGTGTCCATGCACGCATGGGTCCCCGCCGATCTGGGCACGTTCCTGCGCAGCCGCCGCGAGCGGCTCGCCCCCGCCGAGGTCGGTCTGCCACCCGGGGGACGGCGGCGCACGCCCGGCCTGCGGCGCGAGGAGCTCGCCCTGATCTCCGGGGTGAGCACCAGCTGGTACACGTTCCTCGAGCAGGGGCGCGACGTGCGTCCGTCCGTCCAGGTCCTCGAGGCGCTGGCCGGCGCCCTGTCGCTCACCGGCGACGAGCGGGACCACCTGATGCGCCGGGGCGGGTTCGCCCCGGCGACGCGCGGCCCCGGGCCGGAGACGGTCGACCCCGCGCTCGCGGACCTCGTCGCCGCGCTGGGGCCGCGCCCGGCCTACGTGACGGCCGCCAGCTTCGACGTCCTCACGATCAACGACGCCGCCCGGGAGCTCTTCACCGGGATGACCGCCCCCGGGGGCCCACCCGCCAACGTCGCCCTCTGGGTGTTCACCGACCCCCGCGCCGGCGAGGTGCTCGTGGACCGCGAGGAGGTGGCGCGCGGCGTGCTCGCCCGGCTGCGGGCGGCCACCGCCCGCCACCCCGACGATGCGCGCGTCGCCGCCGTCGTCGAGACCCTGCGCCGGGAGTCGGCGGAGGCGGCCGCGTGGTGGTCACGCCAGGACGTGCGCGAGGACCGCGCGGGGACCAGGCGTGTGCGGCATCCCCGGCTGGGCGAGGTGACGCTCGCGCACACCGTGCTGCACCCCGCCGAGCGGCCCGATCTCACGCTGGTCGTCTATGGGCCTCCGGCTCGTGAGCACTATTCCGTGTCATAGGGCGGATTCGTGCTCACGAGCGCGCAGCGCACCTACAGCAGACACAACATGACAGCCATCGCCAGGCTCATGCCCGCCTGGCCGACGAGCTGCACCGGCCCGTGCGCGAGCACGGACACCGGACGCGGGACGGCGGGCGCGGGAGCCGCCACCGCCACCCCGCCCCCCGGGCTCCCGACAGACGCTCCGAGCACGCCGATCGGGGGTGCGGCCGGCTCCGGCGCCCGGGTGCGGGCCCGGCGCGCGACCACGAGCACGGTCGTCGCCGCGTGCGCCACCAGGTACAGGGCGAGCATCGCCGCGACGACCAGCAGCCCGACCGGAGGGGCGCCGTGCACGGCGTGCTCCGTCGCGGGCCCCGCCCCGGCCGTGCCCGTCCCCGGCATCGCCATCCCGGGCATGTCCATCCCCGGCATCGCCGGGCCGGCCGCCGGGCCGGCCGCCGGCGTGGTGGCCGGGGCCATCGCCAGGTACATCACGACCATCGCCGCGTCGACCACCGCCAGGTGCGCGGGATGCGCGGTGCAGCGGTCGACCCCGACGGCCGAGCCGAGCGGCTCCGCGCGCCGACGGGCCACGACCAGGGCCCCGAGCCAAGCGGCCGTGGCGAGCCCGAAGACCCCGGCCCCGGCGAGCCGGGGGACGAGCCCGGCGGTCACGGGCGTCGCCATGAGCACCATCGCGACGCCCATGACGATGTGATTGGACTCCGCCGCGGCGATGCGACCGCTGCGGCGCGGGCCGTGGGCAGCGAGGGAGACCGCGCAGAGCGCGGTCGTGAGGACGAAGACGGTCGCCACCGTCATGCCGAACCAGCCGTCGACCATGGGTCAGGCCTCCAGGAGCGTGGGGAGCGCGGGCCTGGCGAGGACCGTACGAGGCGGGACCCACGAACCGGCACGAGCTGAGGCGCTGCCGTCTTTCTCTCATGTTCGCGACCGTCGCGATAGCCGTGGTGAGGATGCCTACGCTGGCCGGGCCCGGTGTCGCGCCCCCACGACCCCGCCGGGGAGACTGTCTACGACACCGTGTCGTGGACGTGTGCGGAGCGGAGGACCGGCAGGCGATGGACGACGCCGTCATCACCGACGCGGCCCTGGCCGCACGCGACGGTGACCGCGCGGCCGCCGCGCGGTTCGTCGAGCTCACCCAGCAGCAGGTGTGGCGGCTGCTGGTGCACCTCGCCGACCGCGGGGTCGCCGCCGACCTGGCGCAGGAGACCTACGAGCGGGCGTTCGGCGCGCTGCGCCGCTACCGGGCCGAATCCCCGGCGCGCACGTGGCTGCTCGCGATCGCCCGCCACGTGGCCGCCGACCACCTCCGACGCCGCACCCGCCGTCCGGTCGCCCCCGCCCCGCTGGTCGACGACGACGAACCGCTGGGTGCCGCGCGGCCCGGCGACGTCGCCGAGGGGATCGCGCTGCGCCTCGCCGTCGACGCGCTGCCCGCCGATCGGCGGGAGGCCTTCGTCCTCACCCAGCTGCTCGGCCTCGGGTACGCCGAGGCGGCGGGGGTCGTGGGCTGCCCGATCGGGACGATCCGCTCCCGGGTCGCGAGGGCCCGGGCCGACCTCGTCGAGGCCCTCACGCACGGGACCGGGAGTCCCACGTCCCGGGCGGCGACCCGTGAACCGTGACCGGACCCGGTGGTGCCCGGACACCGACGGGAACCGGCGCGCCCCCGCGGGCGACCTGCCGGTCATGGGGTCAACGGACTGCGCCGTCTGCCGCGAGGAGCTCTCGGCCGAGCTCGACGGCGAGGGCGACCCGGCCCGCCGTGCCGCCGTCCGCGCGCACCTCGGGTCGTGCCCGGCCTGCACCGGCTGGCGTGAGCAGGCCGCCGTCGTTACCCGGCTGACCCGCACCGCGCCCGCCCAGGCCGGTCCCGATCTGGTCGCCCGCGTGCTGCCGGCCGCCCCGGGCCCGTCCCGACGGCAGGTGGGCGCGCGCGCCGCGCTCGCGGCGGTCGGCGTCGTGCAGATCCTGCTGGGGGTGGCGGCGCTCGTCGGCCTCGTGGGGCACGGCGGCGGGACGGCGATGCTCGGCGGCGCGGACATGGCGCACATGGGCCACGAGACCGCGGCGTGGAACCTCGCCCTCGGGGCGGCCTTCGTCGCCGGTGCCCGCTGGACGCGCCACCTCACGGGCCTGCTCCCCGTGCTCGGGGTGTTCATCGTCGTGCTCGCCGTGCTGAGCGGCCTCGACCTCGCGGCGGGCCGGGTGGCGCCCGACCGGGTGGCCGGACACGCGGTGCTGCTGGTCGGGTTCGCGCTCTCCCTCGCCGTCGCGCGCCGGGATCCCCGGCGCGGCCCGGGTCCCGCCCCGCGGGCGGCCGCCGCCGCGGACCACGCCCACGACGGGGCCCCCGACTCGCCGGTCGCGCCCACGCCGCTCGCCGCCGCCCCGCGCGAGGACCTCGGGCCGGTCGCCCGCGAGCGACCACCCGGCCGGGACGTCGCGTGAGCACCACCGCACCTCCCCTCGACCGCACCTCCCCCACCGGGCCCGCGCGGACCCGCCCGCTCCTGCAGCTCGGCGTGGGCCTCGCGGCGGCCGCGCTCGCCGTCGTCGCCGTCGTGCTCGTCGTCGGCGCCTGGGGCGACGTGCCCTATCGCGCCCTCGGCGTCAGCACCCCGTCGGAGGCGCTGCGGATCGCGGTGCCACTGGCCCGGGCGGTCGTGATGCTCGGGGCCGGGATCGCCGTCGGGAGCCTGGTCGCGGCCGTGGGTGTGCTGCCCTCCCGCACCGGGGCCCGGGCGCTGTCCGCCGACGGCTACGCGGCGGTCCGGCGGGCCGGGGCCGCGGCCGCGGTGTGGGCCGTGGCCGCGTCGGTCGCGGTGCCACTGACGGTCGTCGTCGGCGTGGGCGGTGACGCGCGGGTCCTGGCGGCCCCGGGCGCGTTCCTCGCCTCGGTCGGCGCCCTCGAGGAACCGGCAGGGTTCCTCGTGGCGGCGGTGGCCGCGGCCGTCGTCGCG
>JAVXWR010000616.1:0-4643 GCA_032230725.1 Actinomycetota bacterium | reverse complement strand
GGAAAGCTGCCTTGTCGATGTGGTCGTCCTGCGGGCTGGTGAACCGGAAGTCCTCGGCCAGCAGGGCCTGCATGGCAGCGAGATCCTGCTCGCGGTACGCCGCCATCGACGCGCGGACAGTGTCGGCCGCCGTCATGGCTGCTCCACCTTGACGACATGCGCGTGCACGGCGGCCTCGCCCTGCTCCAGCGCCGCGACGCGGTAGGTCGCGGGCAGGTCGTCCCAACGTTCGAAGATGCGCTCCCCGCTGCCGAGCAGCACCGGCGCGATGTCCAGGGTCAGCTCGTCGAGCTCACCCGCCGCGAGCGCCTGCCGGACCGCCGAGGCGCCGCCGGAGATGTCGACGTCGCCGTTCCCGGCCTCGCGAGCCTGCTCAAGCGCCTCCTGGAAACCGCCGGTCACGAAGTGGAACGTCGTGCCGCCTTCCATCTCGATCGGGTCGTGGGCGTGATGGGTGAGGACGAACACCGGCGCGTGGTACGGCGGCTCGGGCCCCCACCAGCCGCTCCAGTCCTCGTCCCACTCGCCGCGGATCGGCCCGAACATGTTCCGGCCCATGACGTAGGCCCCGCGGGGGCGCATGAGCCACCCGGTCGCGATCTCGTCGGCCTCGGTCGCCCGTGGATCCCCGATGTGCCAACCGTGCACCTCGACGCCACGCTTCCCGAGCGGGTTCTCGCGGCTCTGGTCCGGCCCGGCGACGAAGCCATCGAGTGAGATCGACATGTGGCACGTGGTGTCCGTCATCGGCACTCCCTTGAGTGATTGCAACTTGCAAGCAGTCGGGCCACGTTAGCAGGGTGATGGCAGTCTGCAAGCGCTGGAACCGCGCACTGGGCTGCGCGGGTTCTCAGCGTCGAGTGAGCACGGGTGGGACCTGCGCCAGGCGCAGTTCGGGGACGGGGACCTGGCTGACCACTTCACCAAGATGGACCCCGAGGTCACCGAGGGCACCGCAAGAAAGACCGTGCCCGCGGTGGGCGGACCCCGATCCGCCCGCCTGACCCTCCCGCGGACACGCGGAACTGGCTCGTGGCGACAGGCCGGGCATGCGCGCTGCTCGCGGCCGCCGAAGAGTGTGGAGTCTAGCAAGCGGCCGCGGTTCAGCGGTCGAGACCTTTTGTAGTCCTACGCCGGATCGTCGACCGACGATGCGGGCGGAATGATGGGCCGAAGCCGACCCGATCCTGGGCGGGCCCGGTCGTCATTGCCCGCCGGGGTCTAGGTCTAACTCGTCGGCGACTGTCGGGTATCGCCACTGCATAGCTCTGCCCGGGACAGGGCGGGCCGCGAGATGGTGTCCCGACTCGCTGCGAATCGGCGGCAGAGGGTCTTGAATCTCAGCGCGCTGCATAGCGGAGACCAGCCGTGGCTCGAGGGCGGCCGGAGAGAGCGCCCGACCGGCGTTGACGTAGGCGCGAATCTCTCGACTGATCAATTCGCCGACCGCACCGGGATAGGCAGCCGCAGCGTAGCGAGCGGCGCGAAGAGCCCGCAGCTCAACGTCGCTTCCCAACGACGTGGAATGTTGGAGGTCGCGAACTGTGACGCCGGAGTCGACTTGCGATTCATCCATAACGGTCCTCTCCCGACTGTCGAGACTTGGGCCGCCACCGCGCAAACTCCCTCTGGAACGCGGTGACGGTGAGCGTGATTGCGAGGGGCAGCGAGCGTCAAGCGGTCTCGTCGTACGGACGGCGCAGGGAGGCGGCCCGGAGCGCGTCAGCGACCAGACGGCTCTCGGTGCGGGTCAGCTCGAGGCGAAAATGTCGCACGATGAGTGTCACGTAGGGGTCGTAGTCCTCCACCAGCACGGCGAGGACCTCATGCCCTGTCGAACTGCAGATCGTGGCTAGCGCGATCACGAGGTCTTCCTCTCGCTTGAGCGACGCTCGCGCGTCGAGCACCTGGGTGTACTTACGTCGTACCTCTCGGACCCGCGAGGTCCTGGAGATGGACCACCTGGGCAGCCACTGCGTCTTCGGGACTCGTGGCCGACAGCACGACCGTGGCGGATCTCCACGTCGCATTCGGTGGCTGGGAGATTCCGAGCAGGTAAGTCAGGTGATTGATGAGGAGTGGGTAGCCGGCTACCCCCCGACGGTCGACGTCACGGGCCGTCTCATCGCCGGTCACGGAATCGAAGGCCGCGAGTCGGGTCCGATACAACGAAGGTTGCTGCCCGGAATGTAGCGTAGCGTTACCGGGTTGACCTTATTTCCATGAGTATGGTTCGTGGGGAATCGGCTTTCGCGCTGCCGCATCTCGGACACGAGCCGAGGAGCGATGTGACGCCAGGGAAGAGCGTGCCCGCCCTCAACGTAAGCGCGGATTTCTTGGGCCATCAGCTCGCCGACAGGGCCCGAAAAGGATGTCTCCGCGTATCGCGCGGCTTGCAGCGCTGTGGCCCGCGCGTCCTCGCTCAGCGGCGGGCACATCGCGTCCGACGCGGCTCGTTCTCGGCTCCACAGCGCGGCGTACGCGACGAGGACGGCCGTCTGGTCAGGCCGGGTGCGAGGCTGATCGCTCATAGGAACTCCACGGTGCGGTGCGGTTGCCTGGCCGGTTCTCGGTCTTGGTCCGCAGCCGATGGAGCTCATCCGGTTCGGGACCGGCCCTGCTTCGACTGCGGGTTGCCCCGTTGAACACCGCGCCCGCGACCGCGGTTGCACCTGAGTGGGAGATCGCGGACCCAACCGAGGACAGCCGCGTCGACGCTCCGCCCGGCATACAGGGGGCGCCGTCCGAGATAGGTGGGCAGCCGTCGTCGATGTCCGGACAGGCTGGCTGGTCGGGCCCCGGCAGATCGGGCCTGCACGCGCTCGACCGCCCGCGGCTTCATAGCGCTGCTGGTGAGCACCGCCCACTTGGTCTGCACGGACATCCGCGCGTCCAGTGACGTCGAGCAGGTCAGCAGGCGCCGACGGCACTCGTCGTCGAGCACCCCGCAGTCACGGACCGCCTGGGCCTGCTCGCCGTGGTCCGCGGCTGGTGCGTCGTTCGAGCAGGAAGCCGTCGCGCCACGTGCCGTGGTGCCGGCCGATCCGTTCGCGGACCCCGAGGTGGCGGAACCGCAGCGTTCGTGCAGGGCGAGGCTGGTGGCGTTCTCGGAGAGCACCCCGGTCTGGATGGTCCAGATACCGGCGCCCTCGGTGGAGGCGATCAGCGCGTCGAGCAGCAATCCCTTGAACCCGCGCCCGCGTGCGGCCTCGGCGACGTAGACGGAGTGCTCGACGACCCGGCGTAGACGCATCGCGAGGACACCTCGGATGCGGCGACCCACCCGAGGACTTGGTCGTGCTCGTCGAGGACGACGTGGCGGTGCTCGGGCAGCTTCCCGCCGTAGAAGTCCTCCCACCCCGGGGGCTCGGTCTCGAAGGTGGCGTTGCCGGTCGCGATCCCCTCGCGGTAGATCGCGAGCACGGCGTCGGCGTGCTCCGGGGTCACCGGCGCGATATGCATCGCCAGCTCCCTCAGCAGCAGGCGGGGGTGCAGCCGGTCTCGGCGCAGCAGGCCGCGGCCTGCTGCGACTGGGCGTCGGGGGCGGCCATGGTTCCCGCCGGCCCGTCGGTGCCGTAGTCGGGGGAGTCCTCCTTGACGCTGTAGACCTCCCAGGGCTCGTTGCCCGGTCCGTGGACCCAGACCTTGTCCTGGCGGGCGTAGCAGCAGGTGGTGTCGTCCTCGACCTCGGTGAACAGCCCGAGCTGGGAGAGCCGTTCAGTGGCGTCGTCGACCTCGGCGGTGGTCTCGACCTCGACTCCGAGGTGATCCATCACCGTCGCTTGATCGGCCTCGCCCTCGAGCAGCACCAGCTTGAGTGGGGGCTCGGTCACGGCGAAGTTGGCGTAGCCGGGGCGGCGCTTGGCCGGCTCGACCCCGAGGAGCTGGCTGTAGAAGCGGATCGAGCCTTCGAGGTCGGAGACCCGCAGGGCGAGCTGCACACGGGACATGGTCACTCCTTGTTTCGATGACGGTCGAGACACACCTTGCGCCGTGCTTCGACAGACGTCAAGATAGAAGTATGTCGAAACAAGATGGGCACGAGGAACAGGTCCTCGCCGCGTTGGCGGAGGTTGTGGGCTGCTGCTCCCCGCTGGCGCGGGAGCCGCTCTCGGCCGATCAGTCGGTGGAGCTGGCGCGGGTGTTCAAGGCCATGGGTGACCCGGTGCGGCTGCGGCTGCTCTCGCTGATCGCCTCCCATGCCGGGGGCGAGGCCTGCGTGTGCGACCTGACCGACGTGTTCGACCTGTCCGGCCCGACGATCTCGCATCACCTCAAGGTGCTGCGCGAGGCCGGGCTGATCACCGGCGAACGCCGCGGCACCTGGATCTACTACCGGGTCCGGCCCGAACTGCTCGCCCAGGTCTCGGCCGTGCTCGTGCCCGCCGCGCCGGACAATCCCGCCGTAGTCATGCCCGCCGGGCGCGAGGCCCTGCCCGTGGTCGAGCAGTGACCGCCGAGCCCGCAAAGACTGAGGCCGGCGTCGTCGGGAACCTCTCCACCCTCGACCGGTTCCTCCCGGTCTGGATTCTCGCCGCCATGGCCCTCGGCCTCCTCGCTGGCCGGTTCGTCCCCGGCCTGGCCGGCGGCCTCGATGCCGTCGCCATCGATGGCACCAGCGTCCCGATCGCGCTCGGCCTGCT
>JAVXWR010000605.1:0-3343 GCA_032230725.1 Actinomycetota bacterium | reverse complement strand
GAGGGCGGCGGCGCGGACTACCAGGCCATCACCTACGAGGGCTACGCACCCGGTGGCGTCGCGGTGCTGATCGAGTGCCTCACCGACAACAAGAACCGCGCGGCCGGCGAGGTCCGCACCGCCATGACCCGCAACGGCGGTGCCATGGCCGACCCGGGCTCGGTCTCGTACCTGTTCAACCGCAAGGGCGTCATCCTCGTCCCGAAGGAGCAGAGCTCCGGCGAGATCGGTGAGGACGACCTGCTACTCGCGGTGCTCGAGGCGGGCGCCGAGGAGGTCAACGACTACGACGAGAGCTTCGAGGTCGTCTGCGAGCCGGGTGACCTTGTCACCGTGCGCAGCGCGATGCAGGACGCCGGCATCGACTACGACTCCGCCGAGGCCTCCTTCGTGCCGTCGATGAACGTCGAGGTCGACGCCGACGGGGCCCGCAAGGTCCTGCGCATCATCGACGCCCTCGAGGACTCCGACGACGTGCAGAACGTCTACTCGAACTTCGACGCCTCCGACGAGGTCATGGCCGAGGTCGGATGACCCCGACGGCGGGTCCCGACCGCGGGCGCACGCCGCGCGCTCGCGCTGGTCCGGATGACCGTGTAGCTCCCTGATCGGGTGGCCGTTCGGCGCGCCTGGATGATCCGGACCGTCACCGTCGCGGCTCCCGCCCGTTTGCGCTTGGCAGGACGGCCGCGCGTGGGTGCACCGGGAGGCGGGAGCGACGATGACGACGAGTCCCGAGCGTTCGGGGGCCGCGCCCTGGTACTGCAGCCACGATTCCTCGCGCGCGGCGACCTCGACGATGGTGGCGGCCGGGCTGGTCGCCGCCGCGGCGCTGATGGCGTTCGTCAGCCTGCTGGTGGTCGGCGACGAGGTGTCCGCCCTCGTCGCGGCGATGGTCATGCTGGTCGCGGGAGCCAACACCTGGTCGGCCGGTCGCAGCCGGAGCTGGTGGCGGGCCGATCCGAGGGCGGGTCATGGGTCGCGCCCGCGTCCCGCCGGGCCCCGAGCTGTCGATCGACCGCGACGCGTGGACGCTCCCGCGCCCCGCACGCGGGTCGCCGTGCCGGCCACGCCCGCCGGCGCTCCCACCAGGACGCCCGTCCCGGCGCCCGCACCCGGACCCGCCGTCGTGCGACCGGCCACCGTCCTCTCCCGGCCGTCGGCCCGCTCCGAGGCCGACACCGTGGTGCTGGACCGGACCCGGCAGCCCGCTCGGACCGTCGTCGGGACGACCGCCCCGTCCGGCGGCGAGGGTGCGGCGGGTCGGACGACCACGCCGCCTCCCGGCCGGACCTCCTCGACGCCCGCCGCCCGCACCCGCCGTCGTACCGTGCTCGTCCGCCCGGTGACCCGGCGCGTCGCCGGGAGCCGGTCCTCCTAGCGGGGGCGCCCTGCGCCGGGGGCTCGCGGCCCTCCTCAGGCCTCCCGGGCCTCCGGGTACGGCGCGACCGGCTGCCGTCCGCCGAGCTCGGGCACGTGCTTGTACAGGGTGGAGCGGCTGACGTTGAGCATCCGAGCGATCGAGGCGACGGAGTTCTCCGGCCGGGCGAGCATCGTGCGCGCCTGGTGGACCTGCTCGGGGGTCAGGGCGGGCGGGCGGCCGAGTCGCTGGCCCCGGGCGCGGGCGGCGGCGAGACCGGCGCGCGTCCCCTCCACCAGCAGCTCGCGCAGGAAGTCGCCGAGCGCCTCGAAGACGTCGAAGACGACCCCTCCGCCCGGCTCCGTGGAGTCCAGGGCCTCGTGCAGCGACCGGATGCCGATCCCGCGCGTCCGCAGCTCGTTCACCAGTGTCACGAGCTGCGGCAGCGATCGGCCGAGCCGGTCGAGGCGGACGACGACGAGGGTGTCGCCCGGCCCCAACGAGGCCAGGCAGGCGTCGAGCTCCGGCCGGGCGGTGCTGCCCCGGCTCGAGGCCCGGTCCAGATGGACCCGCTCGCACCCGGCGGCGAGCAGGGTGTCCCGCTGCTGCTCGGGGCTGCCGACGTCGGGGGAGTTCACGGAACCGCGCCCATATCCGACGACGGAGCCGGACGGTGCTGCGGACCCCGCTGGGTGGAGGTCGTGAGCCTGCGCTCGGTTCATGCACAGAATAGTAGGAGAATGCCTCCGTCGATGCGATTCCCCCCCACCCGAAACGAACCGCCGACGATTCTCCCGGTTCTCGTCGCGCTTTTCGTCGTCCGGCGTCCGATGAACCGATGATCAATTTCATTGTGACTCTCTCACTGAGTGATCGAACGGTGACCCGCGCCGGAAAAGAATTCGCGACGTGATCACGGCCACCGCTCGAACGGCGCAGTGTCGCGGCCGATTCCTCACGGGCTCCTCACCGTGGGTGCTCCCACGCCCGTGCGTGCTGGTCCGGGCCGTGCGATCGACCGACCGGGGTCGGAGGCCGGCCGGGCGCGTGGGCGGCGGTGGGCTCCCTCGGCCCGGGGAGCCGCAGTCGAGAACGCCGGAATGCTCGGTCGTTGAGCGAACAACAATGGCGCTGGCGGACGAAAGGATTGTGCACGTCCGGATGCGGGCCGTCGTTCCCCGGTCCGGGAATTCGAGCGCCGGGAATAGTCAGGAACCCGGACGGAGGTCCTTCTGCATGAGGACCGTGTCGACCCATTGCCCCTGTTTGTGGCCCACCGCCGGCATGCGCCCGACGACCTCGAAGCCCAGTCGCCGGTGCAGCACGATCGACGGGGTGTCGTGACGGGCGTCGGGCAGCGTGGCGATGACGGCCACGACCTGCCGCATCTCGGTGTGCCCGAGCTCCTCGACGAGCGCGGTGAGCAGGCGGCTCCCGAGACCCTGTCCGGTGGCCTCGGGGGCGATGTAGACGGAGTCCTCGACGGTGTAGCGGTAGGCCGCGTGGGGGCGGAACTGCGTGCACGCGGCGAACCCCGCCACCCGGAGGCCGCCGGGCGGGGCGCTGGGGTGCCCCTCGGCGAGGTCGGCGACGAGGAAGGGGAGCTTGTGCTCACGGGCGGTGGCCAGCCGCTCACGCCAGGCCGAGGCCGGCGGCGGGTCCTCGACGAACGTGGCGATGGAGGCCAGCACGTAACCGGCGAAGACGTCCGCGATCCGTTCGGCGTCCTCGTCCCCGGCCGCCCGCACCGAGATCCCGGAGTCGGTCATGCCGGCATCCTCCTCCGCGGTCCGCCGGCACCGCCACGCCTCGCTACTCGATGCGGACGAGCTGGAACTCCCACTCCCCGGACTGGTTGACGGTGGTGCGCTCGTAGACCGCGTGGCTCTGGCCGCCCACCATCCGCGACGGCGTCTGCTGCACTCCGCGCTCGGGAGCGGGCAGGGGGATGCGCTGCACCAGTGGGGGCTCGGTATTGGCGTC
>JAVXWR010000555.1:0-2809 GCA_032230725.1 Actinomycetota bacterium | reverse complement strand
GCGCGGCCGCGACCCGCGGGTCGCCCTCGACCTGGGGCATCTGCTCGTTGGCGAACAGCTCCGACTGCACGACGAGCAGGGCGTCCGACCCGGCGTCCTCCGGGATGGTCACCTCGTAGGAGATGGCGGCGACCGCGCGCTGGGAGAACGACACCAGCCGTTGGGAGGTGACCTCGACGCGCTGCCCGTTCGGCGAGGTCCACTCGACCTCGCGCGTGAGGATGCCCGAGCGCATGCCCAGGGTGCGCTGGTGGGAGTGCACCTCCCCGTAGCGGACGTCGAGCGGCTCGTCGTCGACCAGCAGCCGGATGAGCTTGCCGTTGGGGACGTTGACCAGGGTCTGCCCCTCGTCGGGGAAGCCGAAGCCGCCCTCGGCGTAGGGGAGCGGGCGCGACTCGAAGAAGGAGTTGAGGTACGTCCCCGGCATCCGGTGCGGCTCCCCCTCGTCGAGGTTGCCGCGCATGCCCACGTGGCCGTTCGCGAGCGCGAACAGCGACTCCGTCTGGCCCAGCAGTTCGACGTCGAGGTCCGGTTCGTGCACGGTCCACGGGTCGACGGTGAACACGTTGGAGATCACGGGGGGACTGTAGCCATTCCGAACTCCGGCGACCGAGACCCTCGTCACGCATGATGAGGCCATGGGCGGGCTCGGATCGGTGCACCGGGCGCTGCGGGTGCTCGAGGTCGTCGCCGAGGCGGGCGACGGCATCACCGCGAAGGCCGTCGCCCGGCGCCTGGAGTACAACCTCTCGACGACGTACCACCTGCTCACGAGCCTCGTCACCGACGGCTATCTCGTCCGGCTGCAGCCCTCGCGCGGGTTCGGGCTCGGCCCCAAGCTCCCGGCGCTGAACGACCGCCTGCGCGCCCAGCTGCCGATCCCCCCGGGCCTCGGGGCCACGCTGCGGCGGGCACACGCGACGGCTGGTGCGGGCGTGCTCTACGCGGCCTACCGCGACGCCGACGTCGTGGTCGTCGCCGTCGACGACTGTCCCGCGCACCCGGTCCCGACGATCTCGACGTGGCGCGGCGCCCTGCACGCCACCGCGGCCGGGAAGCTGCTGCTGGCGGCGCTGTCCGAGGCGCGACGCACCGAGGTGCTCGCCCGTGACGGGCTCCCCCCGCACGCCTACCGCACGATCGGGTCGCGCGATGACCTCGACCGCGAGCTGGACGTGGTGCGCCGCCGCGACCTCGCCACGGACCGCGGCGAGTTCCGGGAGCGTCTCGCATGCACGGCCGCGCCGGTGCGCCTGTCCGGGTGCGCCGGCTCGGCCGAGGACGCGCTGGTCGGGGCGGTCGTGGTCGCCGTGCCCGTGGTGCCGGCCGGCGGCCCCGGCAGCCTCCACGACCGGCGCGAGCGGTTGGAGCACGCGGTGCGCGCGGCGGCCGCCCACGCCGCGGGCGCGCTCGCCGACGATCCGGGACGCGCGGATCCGGCTTCCACTGGGTGGGACGGCGGGTGACCGGGGCCGGGCGCGTGCGGTGAGGTACCAGGATGTCCGCCCGGAAGTCCGCTCCGTTCCGCGCCGACCACGTCGGCAGCCTCCTGCGACCCCCGGCCCTCCTGACCGCCCGTGCCGCGCACGCGGAGGGCCGCCTGGGCGACGACGAGCTGCGCGCGTCCGAGGACGACGCGATCCGCGACGTCGTCGCGATGCAGGAGTCGGTAGGCCTGCAGTCGGCGACCGACGGCGAGTTCCGCCGGACGTCCTGGCACATGGACTTCCTCTACCAGCTCGACGGGGTGTCCTCGTCGAAGGACTCGTCGGTCGAGGTGGCCTTCCGCAACGCCAGCGGGAACCTGACCTTCGCGTCGATGTCGCTGGTGATCGACCGCCGGATCGGGCTCTCGACGACAGTGTTCGGCGACGCGTTCACCACGCTCGCCTCGATGACGACGTCCGCGGTCCCGAAGCTGACGATCCCGTCGCCGTCGATGCTGCACTACCGGCTGGGCGGGGCCCCGGTGCACGAGGGCTCGCCGTACTCCGATGCCGAGGAGTTCTGGTCCGACCTCGCCACGGCGTACCGCGAGGAGATCTCCCGGCTGTACGACCTCGGGGTCCGCTACCTCCAGCTCGACGACACCTCGCTCGCCTACCTGAACGACCCGGCCCAGCGCGAGTCGATGGCCGCGCGCGGCGAGGACGCCGACCACATGCACGAGCGCTACGTCGACACGATCAACGAGGCGCTGTCGGGGCGGGCGGACGACCTGCGCGTCACGACGCACATGTGCCGAGGCAACTACCGGTCCTCGTGGGCGGCCGAGGGCGGCTACGACCACGTGGCCGAGAAGGTCTTCGGCGGGCTGGAGGTGGACGGGTTCTTCTGCGAGTACGACGACGCCCGCTCCGGCGACTTCTCCCCGCTGCGCTACCTGCCGCGCGGTGACCAGCAGGTGGTGCTCGGCCTGGTGACGACGAAGTCGGGCGAGCTCGAGGACCCGGACACGCTCAAGCGCCGGATCGACGAGGCCGGCCAGGTCGTCCCGCTCGAGCAGCTCTGCCTCTCCCCGCAGTGCGGGTTCTCCTCCACGGTGGAGGGCAACTCGCTCTCCTACGCGCAGGAGGTCGCGAAGCTGGAGCTCATCGTGGAGGTCGCGCAGGACGTCTGGGGCCCATAGCCCACCCCCGCCCCCGCCCTGGTGCCCGATCCGTGGCCCGATCCGTACGAACGGCCGGTTCATCACCATCGAGGGTGACGAACCGGCCGTTCATACTGTTCGAGCGAGGCGCAGACGGACGCCGGCCTTGCTCCTGGACGATCCCCAGCACGTCCGCCGACGTCGAGTTGTCCACAGGGC
>JAVXWR010000526.1:0-3110 GCA_032230725.1 Actinomycetota bacterium | reverse complement strand
GACCTGCAGGCCGCCGCCGTGAGTCTGGACCCCGGACTGCGCCGCACGCTGCGGGCGGGCGTGTCCGCCGGGGCGCTCGCCGGAGTCGTGTCCGGCTCCGGCCCGACCTGCGTGTTCCTGTGCACCGACGGCCCGTCGGCGGTGCGGGTGGCGGCCGAGCTGTCCGGGGCCGGGGTGTGCCGCACGGTGCGCGTGGCGCACGGCCCGGTGCCCGGCGCCCGGGTGATCGACGGGGACCCCGCCCGCCCGCCCCGCGGCCCCGGGGCGGGTGGGTCGGGCCCGGGAGCCGGCGACGCCGGGCCCAACATGTACGCCTGAGCCGAGAAAGAGGATCGTGGGAAACCTCGTCAACCTGGAGAACGTCGCCATCGCGTTCGGCGGCCCGAAGCCCGTGCTCGACGGCGTCTCGCTCGGCGTCGAGGCCGGGGACCGCGTCGGGGTCGTCGGGCGCAACGGCGGCGGGAAGTCGACGCTGATCTCGATCATGGCCGGGCGCCTCGAGCCGGACTCCGGCCGGGTCAGCCCGGTGCGGGGGCTGCGGATGGCCTCGGTGACACAGCAGTCGCGCCCGCAGGGCGCGACGGTGCGCGAGGCCGTGCTCGGGGGACAGGTGCCCGACCACGAGTGGGCCGCCGACCCGCGCTCGCGGGCCGTCGTCGAGGGCCTGCGCCCGGGCGGGGACCGCGGTCTCGACGCGTCGGTCGAGGGCCTCTCGGGCGGGGAGCGGCAGCGGATCGCGCTCGCCGCGGCCCTCGTGCAGGAGCTCGACCTGCTCGTCCTCGACGAGCCGACCAACCATCTCGACGTCGAGGGTGTCGGGTGGCTCGCCGCGCACCTGCTCGCCCGCCGGACCGCCCTCGTCGTCGTGACCCACGACCGCTGGTTCCTCGACACCGTCGCCTCCCGGACCTGGGAGGTCGTCGACGGGCGGGTCGAGCAGTACGACGGCGGCTACGGCGACTGGATCTTCGCGCGGGCGGAGCGGGCCCGCCTCTCGGACGCCGCCGAGCAGCGTCGTCGCAACCTCGCCCGCAAGGAGCTGGCCTGGCTGCGTCGCGGCCCGCAGGCGCGTACCTCGAAGCCCCGCTACCGGGTGGAGGCCGCCGAGGCGCTCATCGCCGACGTCCCGGAGCCGCGCGACTCGGTCGAGCTGGTGACGATGGCCAAGCACCGGCTGGGCCGCACGGTCGTGGAGCTGGAGGACGCGACGCTGACGGTGCCGTCGGGTGGCTCGGGGGACCAGCACCGGACGATCGTCGACCGCCAGACCTGGCGCGTCGGCCCCGGCGACCGGATCGGCGTCGTCGGGGTCAACGGCTCGGGCAAGACGACGCTGCTGCGGGCGATCGCGGGGGAGCGCGAGCTCGACGGCGGGCGGCGGGTGCAGGGCACGACGGTGCGGATGGCGCACCTGTCGCAGGATCTGTGGGAGGCGAGCGCGGCGACGGGGCGCCAGGACATGGCCCTGCCGATGCACCGTCGGGTGCTGCAGGCCGTCGAGGACATCGCCGAGCGCGTGACGATCGGGCGCTACGAGCAGACCGCGTCGCAGCTCGCCGAGCGCTTCGGCTTCCCGGCGGCGCGGCAGTGGACGCCGGTCTCGGACCTCTCCGGCGGCGAGCGGCGCCGGTTGCAGCTGGTGCGGCTGCTCATGACCGAGCCGAACGTGCTGCTGTTCGACGAGCCGACCAACGACCTCGACGTCGACACCCTCCAGCAGCTCGAGGACCTGCTCGACGGCTGGCCGGGCACGCTGCTGCTGGTCAGCCACGACCGCTACCTGACCGAGCGCGTGTGCGACCGGGTGGTGGCGCTCTTCGGCGACGGTCGGATCACCGACCTGCCCGGCGGCATCGAGGAGTACCTGCGCCGCCGCGAGCAGCAGATGGAGACGGCCGCTGCGCCGGCCCGGGTGGCGTCCGTGTCGGCCCCGTCGGTGGGCTCCGAGTCCGACCGGCGGGCGGCCCGCAAGGAGGTCCACCGGATCGAGCGGCGCATCGAGAAGCTGGACACCCGGGAGAAGCAGCTCCACACCGCGCTCGCGGACGCCTCGACCGACCCGGGCCGGTTGATGGAGCTCGACAGGGAGTACCGGGCGCTGCGGTCCGAACGTGACGAGCTCGAAGAGGCGTGGCTCGAGGCCAGTGTCGACTGAGCCGGCGCGCGACCGCGAGGCGCGGGCCGTGCTCGACGAGGCCGTGCGCTGGGCCCGCCTGCTCTTCGGCACGGGCTTCGAGGCCGCCTACGCCATCGGGAGCCTCGCGCACGGCGGGTACGCCGCGGGGGTCAGCGACGTCGACCTGGCGCTGGTGGTGCGTACGGCGGGCCCGTGGTCGCGGGCCAGGGTGCGGGCGGTGCGCGCGCTGACCCGTCGCCGGTGCGGGCCCGGACCCGCCGATCGGCTCTCGGTGTTCTGGGGCCGGTGGCGCGACGTGCACCACGGGGCGGGCGGTCGGGTGCGGCTGCCGGCGATCGACCGGCTGGACCTCGCCGAGCACGGCCGCCTGCTCGCCGGCACCGACCGGCGCGCCGGAGCCGTCCTCCCGACGCACGAGGAGCTGGTGCTCGACGGGGCCCGCTTCGCGATCGGCTGGTACGACGCGGCCCGGATCGCCGCACTGCGCGACCCGGCGGCGCTGGCCGGGCAGGACGCCCGCACCGTCACCAAGACGGTGCTCTTCCCGGTGCGGTTCCTCGCCACGCTGCACACCGGGCGCGCGGGGTCGAACGCGGACGCGGTGCGCTGGTACGTCGAGGAGCACCGCGGTCCGGCGTCGCCGCTGGTGGCCGCGGCCGCGCGCTGGCGGGACTCCGGGGTGGGCCCCGAGGCGCCGGCACTGCTGGCCGAGCACCTGGGAACGCTGCACGGCGAGTGGGCGGCGGACCACATCCGGTGGGCTTCGCCCTCGTGAGCACTTTCGGTCGCCATGACGACCGAAAGTGCTCACGAGCGCGGAGCGCACCTACCTACAGGGACCGCCGGTACTGCCCGCCCACCTCGAAGAACGCGTCGGTGAGCTGGCCGAGCGAGCACACCCGGGCGGCGTCCATCAGCTCGGCGAACACGTTCTCCCCGGCCGTCGCGGCCTCCTGCAGGCGCCGGATCGCCT
>JAVXWR010000522.1:0-6226 GCA_032230725.1 Actinomycetota bacterium | reverse complement strand
TCCGGTGACGGGCGCCCACCGGCGAATCTATTGAGCGAGGGGCCCCAACGCTGCGAACGATGCGGCGCGCCCCGTTCCGGCGAGCGGCGCCCCTCGGCGGCTAGTTCGACTGAAGGGCACCTTCGCTTGAATCCGGGGTCGGCGCGCTCGAATCCGGGGCGGGCTCGCTCGAATCCGCCCGCTCCCGCACCGGGACCAGCACCTCGGTCTCCGCGGTCCGCCCCCGCAGGTGCCGCGACCCGGTGCTCCTCCATCGCCGCGCCTCGTCCGAGGACGCCCGGGACAGCGCCGCCCCCGAGGCGGCCACCCCGGTCCCGGTCTCCTTGGCCACGTCGCAGAGCCGCGCGGCCTCGTTCACCGGGTCGCCGATCACGGTGTACTCGTAGCGGCGCCGGTCGCCGATGTTGCCCGCCACCGCCTCGCCCGCCGAGATCCCGATCCCGGCCCGGATCTCCTGCCCGGACACGTCGAACACCTCGTCGACCAGGCGCTCGGCCAGCACCCGGCCTGCGTCGAGGGCGGACCCGGCCGCGTCGCGCAGCCCCGTCGGGACCCCGAACACCGCCAGCGCCGCGTCCCCCTCGAACTTGTTGATCCAGCCGCCGTGGTGCTCCACGACGTCGATCACCAGCGCGAAGAACTGGTTGAGCAGCTCGACGACCTCGGTCGGCGGCCGGGTCGCGGCCAGCGTGGTGGACCCGACGAGGTCGACGAAGAGCACCGCGACCTCGCGGACCTCCCCACCGAGCTCGAGCTCGTTCTCCATCGCGTTGCGGGCGACGTCCTCGCCGACCTGCCGGCCGAACAGGTCGCGCACCCGCTCCCGCTCGCGCAGCCCGTGGACCATCGTGTTGAAGCCGGCCTGCAGCAGGCCCAGCTCGGTGGTGTCGAACACCGGCACGTCGACGTCGTAGTCGCCGGACTCGACCCGGCGCAGCGCCCGCCGGACCGCGAGCACGGGCGCGGCGGTCGACATCGCCGTCAGCGTGATCACCGCACCGCCGAACACCAGCGCGACGCCCCCGAGCACGAGCACGACGACCGCGAGCCGGTCCACCGTGTAGCCGCCGAACGCCAGCGCCCCGCCTGCCGCGAGCAGCACCCCGGCGATCGGCGCCGCGGTCCCGAACAGCCAGCCGCCGACGGTGCGCATGAGGACGCCGGGCAGCACCGTCCCCGACGGCGGGCGCACGGCGAGCACGCGGCGCACGGCCGGGCGCAGCACCACCTCGACGAGTCGGTAGGTGATCGAGACCGTGACGACGCCGCCGAGCACCACCGTCGTGCCGACCTGGAAGCCGAGCCGTCCCGACGAGAACACGTTGAGCAGCACGAACAGCACCGCCGCGAGCGCCCAGAGCACGGTCTGCACGAGGGCCAGCCGCAGCGGCCCGCGCAGCACGACCCGACGCAGCCGCCGGAAGACCTTCTCCCGCGCGGCGTCGTCCGCGTCCGCGCGCAGCCCCGGAACCCGCATCCGTCGGTGGCCCCACCAGGCCCCGACGACGACCGCGACCGCGAGGTAGGGCCCGAAGAACACCAGGTTGCGGTGCAGCGCGCCGGGGTCGGAGGCGAGCACCTCGGTGGGCAGCACGTACGCCGCGAGGACGAGGACGACGCCCGCCCCGACGAGGTTCGGGAGCACCACCACGAGCGTCAGCGCCAGCCGGGTGAGCAGGCTCAGGCCGCTGATGTCCTCGTCCCGACCGGGCGCCTCGGCCGTCTCGGGGCCCGAGCGCCCACGGCGCGTCATGGCCGGACCCTAGCGGCGGATCCCGACAGCGGGGCGAGCGTCACCGGGTCCGGGAACGTGATCGCTACCATTCGGGGATGGCGATGCCCGGTCTGGTGCATCGCGGGGTCTCCTACGACGACCCCGCGATGCTCGGCGTGGCACTCGTCCCGGTCCTGGCCCGCGCGTCCCTGGCCCGCGAGTCGATCATCGTGGCGCTCGACGCGCAGGTCACCGCCGTCGTGCGGGAGGGGCTCGCCGCGGAGCAGCTGGCCGACGTCGTGTTCCTCGACCACACCCGACCGGCGCGCTCCGACGCCTTCCAGCTCGCCGCGCGGATCGCGACGGCGGTCGCGGGCGCGGCCCGCGTCGGGCTGCACTCCTGCGTCGTCACCCAGCAGCAGCCCGGGCTCGGCCTCGCCGACGCCTACTGGTTGCGCATCGAGGCCGCGCTCGACGAGGCGCTGCGCCGGCTGCCCGTGACGCTGCTCTGCGCCTACCGCCTCGCGGGGCTCCCGCTCCCGGCGGCACCGGTCGACGGCGTGGTGCCCCCCGCGTTCCTCGCCGCCCATCCCGAGCTGGCCCGGATCGCGGATCTCGACCACCCCGTCGCGAACGCCCTGCACCGCGATCCGGTCGACGTCGTCCGGGGGCTCCCCGGCGCCGTCGTCCCGCCCCCGCCACCGGGCGCCCGCCGCTGGGCCTTCGACGCGGACACCCTCGGTTCGCTGCGCCGGGACCTCACGACCGCGGTGGCGGCGAGCGGTCTGGCGGCCGAGGCGGGGGAGGATCTGGTGTACGCGGCCAGCGAGGTCGCGACGAACGCCGTCGAGCACGGCGGCGGCACCGGGGTCCTCTGGACGTGGGTGGCCCACGGCGAGGCCGTCTGTCTCGTCGCCGGCCCGGGCCGGCTCGACGAACCGTTCCCCGGTGTGGTGCCGCCCTCGGTCGATCAGGACCGCGGGCGGGGGCTCTGGCTCGCCAGGGCACTCTGCGACGAGGTCGACGTGGCGGTCGACGACGACGGGACGCGGGTCCGGCTGGCGCGGCGCCTCGTGCGCAGCGAGCCGATCACACGGCAGATCAGGTAGGTCACGAAGGCGATCCCGGCCACGAACGGGCTGATCGGCAGCCCGGGGGCGAGGGACGCGACGATCCCGCCGAGCACCGCGACCTCGGCGAACACCACCGCGAGGACCGTCGCCAGGAGAGGGCTCGCGGTGAGCCGGGCGGCCGCGGCGGCCGGGGTGATGAGCAGCGAGAGGACCAGCAGCGCCCCGACGATCTGCACGCCGAGCGCCGTCGTCGCGCCGAGCAGCACCGCGAACGCCACCGAGAGGGCCCGCACCGGCACCCCGCGGGCCGCGGCCATCGTCGGGTCCAGGCTCGCGAACAGCAGCGGGCGGTAGGCGACCGCGAGGACCCCGACGACCACGACGCCGGTCACCGCGAGCGAGACCAGGTCCCCGGTGTCGACGCCGACGATCTGGCCCACGAGCAGCCCGAACTTGTTCGCCGACCGGCCGGTGTAGAGCGACTGGAACAGCACGCCGAGCCCGAGGCCGAACGAGAGCAGCACGCCGATGACGGAGTCGCGCTCGTGGGCGGCGAGCCCGAGGGCGCCGAAGACCAGCGCGACGAGCACCGCGCCGACCAGCGCGCCCCACCCGACCGCGCCCGCGCCGAAGAGCAGCAGCGCCCCCGCGCCGCCGGCGAAGGAGAGCTCCGAGGTCCCGTGCACCGCGAACGCCATCCCGCGCCCGACGACGAGGGGGCCGAGCAGCCCGGACAGCAGGGCCAGGACGGCGCCGGCCAGCAGGGCCTGGCGGACGAAGCCCTCGCCGAGCAGGAACAGGGTGGTGCTCACCGGGCCCCGACCTCCTCGCGGACCGCGTGCGGCCCGTCGTGGTGGACCGGGGCGTCCTCCGCGCCGACGACGACGATGCGCCCGCGCACGCGGACCACCTCGACCTCGGTGCGGTAGAGCTGCGAGAGGTTCTCGGAGGTCATGACCTGCTCGGGCGTGCCGATCCGGAACCGGCCGTCGACGAGGTAGAGGATGCGGTCGACCACGGGCAGCACCGGGTTGAGCTCGTGGGTGACGAACACGACCGCGGTGCCGTGCTCCCGCCGCCGCCGGTCGACCAGGTCGACGACCTCGCGCTGGCGGGCCAGGTCGAGCGAGAGCAGCGGCTCGTCGGCCAGCATCAGCGTCGGGTCCCCGACGAGCGCCTGGGCGACGCGCAGCCGCTGCTGCTCGCCGCCGGACAGCGACCCGACGGGGGCGTCGGCGTAGTCCAGGGCGTCCACCTGCTCGAGGGCCGCGTGGACCTGGGCGCGGCGCCTGGCCCGGCCGGACAGGCCCGGGCCCCAGCGGTGGCCGTCGAGCCCGAGCCCGACGAGGTCGCGGCCCCGCAGCGGGGTGAGCGGGTCGAGGGAGCGCTGCTGGGGGACGTAGCCCACCGCCGAGCTCCCGCGGGCCGGCGGCGCGCCGTGGACCCGGACGCTGCCCGCCGAGAGCGGCAGCAGCCCGAGCAGGACCTGGAGGAGCGTCGTCTTCCCCGAGCCGTTCGGTCCGAGGACGGCGACGAACTCCCCGGCCCGGATCTCGAGGTCCAGGCCGGACCACAGGGTGCGCGGACCCCGGCGCAGCTCGGCGCCCGACAGCGTCACCGCCGTCGTCCGGTCCTCGGCCATGCTCGTCCTCCCAGTCGTCCCGCCGGAGCTGCTCACACCGGAGCTCCTCACACCGGGGCTCCTCACGCCGGGGCGCCGACCGCGCGGGCGAGCGCCGCCCGCGTCCCGTCGACCCAGGTCAGGTAGTCGGTGACGCCCGCGGGCAGCGTCTCGGTGACGTCCACGACGGGCACGCCCGCCCCGGCCGCCCGGTCGCGCAGCCCCTCCACGACGGGGGACTCCGTCTGGGGATTGAACACGAGGGCCGAGACCTGCCGGGCGGTGAGGGCGTCGCCGACCTGCACGAGCGAGGCGGCGGACGGGTCGGACTCGTTCTCGATGGCCACCACGAAGTCCTGCGGGGTGACGTCGGCGACGCCCGCGTCGCGCAGCAGGTAGTGCGCGATCGGCTCGGTGGAGATCACCCGGGAGCCCGGCCGGGCCCGTCCGATGGTGGCGGTCTGCGCGGCGATCCGGTCGACCTGGGCGTGGAACGCCGTGGCGCGCTGGTGCAGGGCAGCGGCCCGCGTCGGCTCGGCAGCCGCGAGCCGGTCGGCGACCTGGCCGGCGACCGCTTTCACCGTCGTGGGGTCGAACCAGACGTGCTCGTTGTCATCGGCCCGGTCCGGGCGCAGGTCGAACGCCTCGATCGTCCGCGCCTTCGCCGCGGCGTCCGCGTCGGTGACCTTGTCGACGAACGTGTCGTAGCCCCCGCCGTTGGCGACGACGAGGTCCGCGCGGCTGATCGCGGCGGCGTCGGCCGGGGTGCTCTCGTAGGAGTGCGGGTCGCCGGCGGGGTCAGAGATGATCGAGCGGACCTGCGCGTCCGGGCCGGCGACGGCGCTCGCGACGGCGCCCCACACGTTCGTCGTGGCCACGACGGTGGGTGTCCCGGAGCCCCCCGCAGGCGCGGCGGCGTCCCCGGAGCTCCCGCAGCCGGCGACGAGAGCGAGGACGACGAGGGCACCCCCGGCGGTGAGGGCGGCGCGGCGGGCGGCGGTCATGGAGGCTCCGGTCTCGCGTCAGAAAGTCCCGTTCCAGACGCTCAACGTCAGGAAATCGGCTCTCACGGCCAGCCGACCCGCAAACGATAACCGTTCCCGTTATCGATGACGAGAGTGGCCCCGAGAACACGGGCAGGGCGCGGAACGGCGACGAACGGTGGCCCTAGATCGAAACAGTCGCTACGTTGCGCAGGTGGCAGAGGCACTCGAGGGGCGGAGGTCGACGCGTCGGACGGCGACGCTGGCCTCACTGGCCGCCGAGCTCGGGGTGTCCCGGACGACGGTCTCGAACGCCTACAACCGGCCCGATCAGCTGTCCCCCGCCCTGCGGCGGCGCGTGCTCGACACCGCCCGCCGGCTCGGCTACCCGGGGCCCGACCCCGTGGCGCGGTCGCTGCGCACCCGCAAGGCGGGCGCCGTCGGCCTGCTGCTCACCGAGGCGCTGTCCTACGCGTTCCGCGACCCGGTGGCCATCCAGTTCCTCGAGGGCCTGGCCCTCGCGTGCGAGGACAACGGCTCCGGGCTCCTGCTGGTGCCGGTGAGCCCCGAGGCCGAGGACGTCAGTGCGGTCGCGCGCGCCGGCGTCGACGGCTTCGTCGTGTACTCCATGCCCGACGACGACGAGCACTTCGCCGCGGTCCTCGAGCGTCCGGTCCCGGTGGTGGTCTGCGACCAGCCGACCGACGTGCCCGACGTGGACCGCGTCGGCATCGACGACCAGGCCGCGATGGTGGCGCTCGCGCGGCACCTCGGGGAGCTCGGGCACCGCCGCGTCGGGGTGCTCTGCATGCGGCTCTCGACCGACCGCAACGAC
>JAVXWR010000455.1:0-9331 GCA_032230725.1 Actinomycetota bacterium | reverse complement strand
TGTCCGCGCAGGCGAAAGAGGCACTGGGGCGCGGAGCCAGCGAGGTGGGTACCTCGACCACCACCGGCGACGGCGGCATGACCACTGAGGAGCGCGGCCAGTCCACGACGCTCGTCTACCAGTACCTGCCCAGCCGCTACGGGATGAATCCCACCGACCTGCGCAAGGCCGACGCGATCGAGGTCGTGGTCGGGCAGGGCGCCAAGCCCGGCGGCGGCGGCATGCTGCTCGGCCAGAAGATCACCGACCGCATCGCCGACATGCGTACCCTGCCCAAGGGCATCGACCAGCGCTCCGCCGCGCGCCACCCCGACTGGACCGGTCCCGACGACCTCGAGATCAAGATCCTCGAGCTGCGCGAGATCACCGACTGGGAGAAGCCGATCTACGTGAAGGTCGGCGCCACCCGCACGTACTACGACGTCAAGCTGGCCGTGGCCGCCGGCGCCGACGTGGTCGTCGTCGACGGGATGCAGGGGGGCACCGCCGCCACCCAGGAGGTGTTCATCGAGCACGTCGGCATCCCCACCCTCGCCGCGATCCCGCAGGCGGTGCAGGCCCTCCAGGAGCTCGGCCTGCACCGTCACGGCGTCCAGCTGATCGTGTCCGGCGGCATCCGCACCGGCGCCGACGTCGCCAAGGCCATGGCCCTCGGCGCGGACGCGGTCGGGATCGGGACCGCGGCGCTGATCGCGCTGGGCGACAACTCACCGGAGTACGCCGCGGAGTACGAGACCATCGGCTCGGCCGCCGGCTACTACGACGACTTCCAGGACGGCCGCGACCCGGCCGGGATCACCACCCAGGACCCCGCGCTCGCCGCCCGGCTGGACCCGGTCCGGCCGGCGGCTCGCGAACTACCTGCGGGTGCTGACCATGGAGGCGCAGACGATCGCCCGGGCCTGCGGCAAGTCCCACGTGCGCCACCTCGAGCCCGAGGACCTCGTCGCGCTGACGATCGAGGCCGCCGCGATGGCCCGCGTGCCCTTTGGCGGGCACCGACTGGATACCGGGGAACACTGAGCATCCAAGGGAGCACGCCGATAGGGGAGCTGGACCATCGAGTGGGAGCAGGCATGCCTGAGGTCGTGATCGTCGGCGGCGGCCTCGAGGGGTGCGCCACCGCCTGGGCACTCGCCGAACGCGGGGTCACCGACGTCGTGATCGTCGAGCGCGACACCGTGGGCTCCGGAGGCACCGGCAAGTCCTCCGGCGTCGTGCGCTGCCACTACGGCGTCCCCTCCCTGGCCGCCATGGCGACCCGGGCGCTCGACGTGCTCGAGAACGCCGAGGAGATCCTCGGTGTGGACATCGGGTTCCACCAGACCGGCTACGTCGTCGGCGTCGGCCCGCAGAACGTCGACGCCCTGGCGGCCTCGCTCGCCGACCAGCGCGCCGTCGGGGTCGAGACCGAGGACATCGACGTCTCCGAGGTGGCGAAGCTCTGGCCGGTCGCCGACCTCGAGCCCTTCGCCGCCTTCGCCTGGGAGCCCCGCGGCGGGTACGGCGACGCCTACCGGACCGCGCAGGCCTTCGCCGCCGCCGCACGGCGCGCCGGGGCCCACCTGCGCCTGGGGACGACGGTCACCGAGATCCTCGTGGCCGGCGATCGCGCGACGGGCGTCGGGCTCGCCGACGGCACCCGGATCGACGCGGACCACGTCGTTCTCGCGGCCGGCCCGTGGTCCGTGCCGTTGCTCGCCGCCCGCGGCATCGACCTCCCGATCACCGTCCACCGCGAGCAGATCGTCCTCGTCGACCCCGGCCGGGACCTCGGCCCCGTGCCCGTGTTCTCCGACCTGGTCTCGCTGCAGTACGTCCGGCCGGAGAGCGGCGGGGAGATCCTGTTCGGCAACTCCGACCTCGCCGAGCTCGAGCCCGCCGACCCCGACCGGTACTCGAACCGGGCCGGCGAGGCGTTCCTCGACATGGCGGTGGAGAAGGTCGGGACCCGTTTCCCCGGGCTGGAGGACGCGGCGATCGCCTCGACCTACGCGGGCTGCTACGACGTCACCCCGGACTTCAACCCCGCGATCTCCGGGACGCCCGTCGAGGGGCTGGTCGTCGCCGCCGGGTTCTCGGGGCACGGGTTCAAGATCTCGCCCTCGGTGGGGCGGCTGGTCGCCGACCTCGTCGTCGACGGGACGAGCAGCGTCCCCGACATCCCGGAGTCGGACTTCCGGCTCTCCCGGTTCGCCGAGGGGGAACTCCTGCGCAGCCCGCACCCCTACGTCGGCGCCGGGCAGATGCGGTGAGCGTGACCGGGGAGCCGGGCGACGCCGGCACGCCGGAGGGCGGCCTCCCGGACCACGGTCCGGCGACCCGCGAGGTCAGCACGGCGCGGTCCCAGGAGGGACGGCTCGAGCGCGCCATCGGCGCGCGGGTCCGCCGCATCCGTCAGGAGTCCGGCGCCACCCTCGCCGAGATGGCGGTGCGGACCGGCATCTCCAAGCCGATGCTCTCGAAGATCGAGCACGCCCAGACCTCGTGCAGCCTCACCACGCTGGCCCGGCTGGCCGACGCGCTCGACGTGCCCGTCACCTCGTTCTTCCGCGGCGCCGACGTCGACCGGGAAGCCGTCTACACGCCCGCCGGGTCCGGTCCGCGGATCGTCGCCCGGGGCACCCGGGTCGGCCACGACTACACGCTGCTGGGCTCGCTGCGCGGCCCGCACAAGCGCCAGGAGGCGCACCTGGTCACGCTCACCGAGCAGAGCGAGGAGTTCCCCCTCTTCCAGCACCCCGGCCACGAGCTGCTCTACATGCTCGAGGGCGTGATGGTCTACGCGCACGGCGAGTCGAGCTACACGATGCGCCCGGGCGATGCTCTCCAGCTCGACGGCGAGGGCCTGCACGGTCCGCAGCAGCTCGTGGAGCTCCCCATCCGCTTCCTCTCGGTCCTCGCCCACGGCGAGGACGGTCCCGCTCCGGACGACGAGTAGCCCCGCCTGCGCGAGCGGCGGTCGGGAGGCGGGATCGGCGCCGTCGGACGGCCAGCCCCCCGTACGCCTCCACCGCCGGCACCCGACGTCGGCCCGACGACCGCCCGCGATCACGGGCACACGAGGCAGGCTCATCCGCGCCAGAACCTGCCCCTAGTGCTGATGATCACCGGGGAGAGGCGCGAGGGGCGGGTGGGCCGCCGCGAGGCAAGCCCCCATCGCACTGCCCGATGGGAAGCTCGACGCCGGGTGGGTCTCCTCGCACCATCGGGATCACCTTCCTCGACGCCCGCGCCCACGCCTGCGTGTGCACCTTCGGCCAGTCACGAGCTCAGGTGTCCTCAGAGAACCGGGTCCCCGGGCCCGGCCGTCTCGCACCGCTCCGGCCCGCGCAGCTCATCGGTCGGTGCACGCCCCGCCGGAGGCTCGAGACCGCGCTCACCGCGTAGGAGATAGAACGCGGGCGCCGTCGTGGACGTCCCGCACACCGGACAGCGGCGACGCTCCGCGCGCCCGTCGTCGATCAGCTCGCCCGGTGGGAAGCGCCGCACCCGCCCCCGACAGGGCTCACCGGGGCAGATCAGCTCCTGGTGCCACACCAGGTGCTCCCCCGCCGACGACGCGACTCCGCCGTCGGCCGGGTGCCTCGGCCTGACCTCGTCGTCCCCCATGGCGTGCCATCGTCGTCCGCCCCGGCGTCGCCGTGGCACCCGCTTCCGGCAAATACTTTCCCGGATCCGGGCGGCCTGGCGCGCCGGCTCGAGACCATGTCGTTCCCCCGCCAGGAGTCGAACCTGGAACCTCCGCGTCCAAAGCGCGGCGCTACCGCCGGTTGAGCTACGGGGGAGCGCCCGCCCAGGAGCCGAACCAGGAACGACGGCACCGGAGGCCGGCGCTCTGCCGGCGCCGAGCGACGGTAGCCCGAGGGCCCGCGTCGAGTCGCCGGAGTTCCCCGGTCGCGGAGGGACCCGCACCCCCGACCGGGTGATCACCGCCTCGCCGCCCGCCCCCTAGGTAACGAAGAGGTCACCGATCCGCGATCAGGGCCACGACGATCCAATGGGGGGAGCAGTCGATGGTGATCCGCCTCGAGCGGGTGCCGACGCCGACGGTCGCGGTCGGCGGCACGGTGGCGCCGGATGCGGACACCGCGGTGGTCCGGGGAACGGAGCCGGACGGCGCGGACGGCAGTACGTCCGGCGGGCGACGCCGGCGGCGGATCGCGCTCGTCCTGGCGCTGGTCGCGGTCCTGGTCGCCTCCGGTGCCTCCCTGACGGCCTGGGCGTTGATCGCCCCACCCGGAGCCGTCGGGCACGACGTCTCCTATCCGCAGTGCGGGACCGCCCTGCCGAGCAGCGGGACCTTCGGGATCGTCGGGGTGAACGGCGGCAAGGTGTCGACGGCCAACCCCTGCCTGTCCACCCAGTACGCCTGGGCGGCCAGGACCAGCAGCGGAGCCGCGCTCTACGCGAACACGGGCAACCCGGGGTCGATCTCCACCTTCTACTGGCCGGCCAGCGGCAGCCGCGATCCCGCACTGTGCGCCGACCGCACGTCCCCGTCCGACCCCGGTTGCGCCTACGACTACGGCTGGCACGGCGCGAAGAACTCCCTGCAGATCGCGCAGAACACCGTCAGCGGCGCCGCGGGGCGCACCTGGTGGCTCGACGTGGAGCTGGCCAACAGTTGGAACGGCTCCACCTCGGCCAACGCCGCCGCGCTGCAGGGCGCCGTGGACGCGCTGCGCGACGCCGGCGTCTCGACGGTCGGCATCTACTCCACCGCCTACCAGTGGAGCCAGATCACC
The DNA here is from genome assembly GCA_032230725.1 of Actinomycetota bacterium. Lineage (GTDB taxonomy): Bacteria > Actinomycetota > Actinomycetes > Mycobacteriales > Pseudonocardiaceae > Actinomycetospora. Next base: position 4,583 of record JAVXWR010000455.1, on the reverse strand, counting down.
GGCGGCTACTCCTCCGGGACCGCGGCCTCCTATCGCTCGTCGTGGGCCGCCTCGTTCAGCCCGAAGCACCCGATGGAGCAGGCGCCCGTGTGGGTCGCCGGACTGAGCACCCTCGACGCCGCGAGCCGCAACTGCTCCACCACCTTCACCGGCGGGACGACCGCGCTCGCGCAGTACACCGACGGCAGCACCGACGGCGACCTCGTCTGCGGCGCGAGCCCGGTGACGACCCCGCCCACCAGCACTGTCCCGACGACGAGCACGACCCCGTCGACGAGCACGACCACGAGCACCGCCGCCCCCTCGACGACGACACCGACCACCACCTCGGCGCCGACCACCACCACGACGGCTCCCACGACCACGACGACCACACGCACCACCACCACCACCAGCGCGCCGGCCGGGCGGCCCACGACCGCGCCGGGCACCCCGAGTGCGGTGGCCGGCAACGCCTCGGTCGCGCTCAGCTGGACGGCGCCCGTCGGGGTCAAGCCCGGGTGGACCTACACCGTCCTGCGCTCCGACCCGACCGCGCCGACGCCCGCCGTCGTCTCCCAGGGCCTGACCACCACCGCGTGGACCGACCGCACCGTGGTCAACAACCGGGCCTACACCTACCGCGTGGCCGCCGTGGCCGGCGGCGGGACCGGACCGGCCTCGGCCCCGGTGACCGCGACGCCGAGCGCGGCCCCGGGGACCCCGACCCGGGTCACCGCGGTGACCGACCGCGCCGCCGGCGTGGACCTCGCGTGGACGGCACCCGTCGTGACCGGCGGGAGCCCGGTCAACCGCTACGTGATCATGCGCAGCACGGCGCCCGGCCGGGAGACCGGGCTCGGGATCCTGACCTGCCGGACCCCCACGTGCAGCTGGCGCGACGCCGGCACCGCGCGCGGGGCCACGTACTACTACCAGGTCGTGGCGCTCGACGACGCGAACGCGACGGGGCCACGGTCGCCGGAGGTCGTGGCGCGCGCCCGCTAGCGTGGACGTCCAGGGGGTTCCCGGTCGACCTCGACCCGGCGCGCGACGATGTCGGCGGCGAGATCGGTGAGGCCGCGCCGGGAACGACGAGCCTGGCCACGGAGGCGCTCGAACGCCGTCGACATGTCCACCGCGGCTCGTTCGGCGATCACCCCCTTGGCCTGCTCGATGATCACGCGGCTGTGCAGGGCGTGCTGCAGCTGCGCGGTCACCGTGCTCTGGGCGCGGTCCCTGCGGTCCTGCAGGATGCTGATGGTCGCGATGTCGGCGAGACCCTGTGCGGCCCGCGCGTCGCTGACGGGGAGCTCCCTCGCCGCGCTGGTGAAGAGGTTGAGCGCCCCGACCGTCTGCTCCCGCAGCCGCAGCGGCAGGGCATGGACCGACCCGAAACCGCTCGCCAGGGCCCGCGGGACGAACCGGGGCCAGCGGGACTCGCGACGCAGGTCCGCGGCGAAGACCGGGCGGCTGGTCCGCAGGCACTCCAGGCACGGGCCGTCGTCCGCCTGCAGCTCGAAGAGCTCCAGCAGCCGGGTGTCCTCGTCGGACGAGGCGAGCACCGACAGCCCGCCGCGCCCGTCGTCGACCAGCAGGCCCGCCGTGTCCACGGCGAAGAGCGCGACGCACTTGCTCGACAGCTCGGTCAGCAGCTCGACGACGTCGTAGTCGGCCACCAGCGTGTCCGCCAGCCGGACGAACGTGTCGACCAGCGTGCCCTCGCGAGTCTCGTGGCTGACCCGGTCACCAGGTTGACCCATCTACTCCACCCCATCGGAGAAACGCAGCCGCCGCGCCACCACGTCGCGCGCGACCTCGGCTATCGGTCGATCCTCGACGAACGCCGTCGCCCGCAGGCGGGCCAGGGCCGCGTCGGACGAGACATCCAGTTGGGCCACGATCATGCCGGTGGCCTGGTAGACCTCGACGTGCTCGAGCGGAGCCCCGGCCAGCCAGCCGTGCGGATCGTGGTCCTCGTCGTGCGAGGGAGCCCCGTGCTCGTCCAGGGTCCGCCCCGGACGCAGGCCCAGCAAGGACCAGAATGTGGCGTCCGCGGCCCGCTGCGCCGCGGCCAGATCACCCGGGGCGATCAACCCCGGTCGATCACGGTAGAAGTCGAGGATGCCGATCAGCGCGTCCCGCGCCTGCAACGGCAGCACCACCATCGCCCGCGCCGGGGTGTCCCGCACCGCCGAGGAGAACATCGGCCACCGCTCGTCCCGGGTGTCGGTGATGTCGGCGACGACGACCGCCCGACCGGTCGTGAAGGCCTCGACGCACGGCCCCTCGGCCAGTCGGAACTGCAGCTCGTCGATCCGGGCCGCCACCTCGTCCGAGGCCCACAGGGGCTGCTGACGATCCGCATCCGACATCAACGTGATGCCGGCCCCGGTCACCGGCAGCCGGGCCACGCACAGCTCGACGATGCGCCTCGGCGCGTCCCACCCGCCGACGGCCACCACGGCCGCCAGCTCCGCCTCGAACTGCACCGGGTCATCCACGGCGCACCCGATCACCGCACACCAGGCCTCCCGAGCGACGACCGTTCCGGGCAATCGGACGCCCAACCTAGACGGCGCCGCAAACCCGGGGAGCGAGGTGTCACGGCGCCGGGATCCGGAGGTCCCGTCACGCGGCTCCCCCGCCGGCCGGGCGCTGGTCACGCCGCCGCGCCCCGCGCCGCAGCAGCGACCCGAGCGCCCGCGTGACGCCGGAGACCAGCGCGCCCGTGGTGGCCGCCCAATCGAAGTAGTCGCGCCACAGCGTGATGCGACCGTCGTGCACCTCGAAGGTCCCGCACACCCAGAACGCCACCCGGACCCGACCCACGACGAGGACGTCGGTCCGCTCGGTCAGCACGACCGGACCGGTCGCGGCCATCCGGTGCGTCTGCGCCTCGAAGCCCGAGAGCGCACGGGGCATCGAGCGCAGCAGCCGCAGCGTCGCGGCGCGGCCGTGGGCGGCGGGCAGCGAGACGTTCTCGTAGACGACGTCGGGATCGAGCAACTCCCCCGCGACCTCGATGTCGAAGCGCTCGAGCGCGGCGAGGAAGGCGCGGACCGTCTCCGCGTTCGCGGTGTCGGTCGTGGGCGTGGCCCCGGGATGGTCGCTCATGGCGCTCCACCCTGCCCGGAGGCAGGGCCCGCGAGCGAGTCGACGGCGGCCCGGACGGCGCCCCGGACCAGCGCGCGGCCGGTCAGCCGTCGTCGCCGCGGCCCGTCGGGCGGTGTCGCAGCGACTCGCGGGCGCGGGCCTTGCTGTGCAGCAGCGCCGCCTCGATCCGGCACTGCGTGAGCCGGGGCTCCTCGACCTCGACGACGAGGCGGTGGAACGGACGCCCCGACAGGTAGACGACCACGACGTAGGGCCCTCCGCGTGCACCCCACAGCTGCCGCCGTTCGCCGAGCCCCCAGGAGCCGACGCGCAGCCGCCCGGGCCACCACGAGCCGGGACACGGGACGCGGGGGCTCGAGGCGACCGCGTCGGCGCGGGTCATCACGCGCGAGCCGATGATCCGCGCGAACGGCACGTCCAGCCCCGCGGAGCACGCGGTGACCAGGTCGACGCCCGTGAAGCGCACCCGGAGCCCGGTCCCCGTGACGCGCAGGCTGATCGCCATCGGCACCTCGACTGTCTTGCGCGAGCAGGCGGAACGCCTGCTGTGCCACACCGGCCCCCGGGACTGGAGGGCGAGCGGGATCGTCCCCTTTGTCGTCACTGGAGGGCGGGAAGTTAGCGCGCGGAGCCGCACCCGACGAAGTTCGTTCGTCCGTTGGTGTCGCTGTCCTCATCCGGACGCAGCAGTGCACCCGCAGGCTGCGGTGCGTCGTGCGGTGTCTCAGGTCCCGGCCAGCAGCGGCAGCACGTGTCGGGTGAAGAACCTGCCGTCGGCCGGGTGCGAGAGCGTCTCCGCGACCGACTCCGCCGACACCCACCGGGCCTCCGGGTTGGCCGGGTCGAGAGGACGGAGGACGGCCTCCGGGCTGCGGAAGAGGAACAGCGTGATCGTCTTGTACTCGGGCAGACCATGACGGAAGGCCGACCGGGAGAACGACCCCAGCTCGCGCACCAGCTCCAGGTCGGCGAGCCCGCACTCCTCGTGGATCTCGCGTCGGGCCGCGTCGAGCACCCGCTCGCCGTCCTCGACGTGGCCCTTGGGCAGCGACCACGTCCGGGAGCGTTGGCGCACGACGGCCACCCGACCCCGTGGATCGACGACCACCCCACCAGCGGCGCGGCTCCGGAACATCCCCGGAGGGTGCCCGGTCGAGCGCACCGGTACCCGGGGTCGCCGGACCGTCATCCGACGCGGCGGTCCCGGCCCTCCCACTCCCGGTCCCGGAGCTCCTTCTTCTGGATCTTGCCGGTGGACGTCTTGGGCAGTTCGGTGATCTCGACGGCGACGGGGCGCATGAAGCCCGCCAGGTGCTCCTTCGCGAACGCGAGGATGTCGTCCTCGTCGGCCTCCGCGTCCGCGACCAGCTCGACGAAGGCCTTCGGGCGCTCCCCCCAGCGGTCGTCGGGCGTCGACACCACCGCGACCTCGGCGACCGCGGGGTGCTCGGCGATGGCCTGCTCGACGACGATCGTGGAGATGTTCT
>JAVXWR010000453.1:0-5450 GCA_032230725.1 Actinomycetota bacterium | reverse complement strand
CGATGGTCGAGCTCCGCTCCGCTGCGTCTCCGGTACTCACCCGTGCAGCCGGCGCACCGCCGCCCGCCCCGGCGGCTCCCCGGAGTCCGGCGGCACCGAGTCCGGGTCGACCGTCGCGGGGCCGGGGACGCCCTCCTCGCGGTCGTCGGCCACCCAGAGCGTCGCGGGACCGGTGTCCCCCGTGGCGGCGACGGCCGAGCGCTTGACCAGGGCGAGCGCGACGGAGCCCAGCTCGTGGTGGCGCACGGCGCTCCCCACGCGGCCGACCGACCGCCCGCCCTCGCCGGAGAGCACCGGCGTGCCGGGCGGGGGCAGCGCGTCGTCGCCCGAGGCCAGGTGCAGCAGCACCATCTGCCGGGGCGGGCGGCCGAGGTTCGAGACCCGCGACACCGTCTCCTGACCGCGGTAGCAGCCCTTGGTCAGGTGCACGGCCGAGCCGATCCAGCCGACCTCGTGGGGGATCGTGCGGTCGTCGGTGTCGACGCCCAGGCGCGGGCGCAGCGCCGCGACCCGCAGCGCCTCGTAGGCGTCCAGGCCGGCCGCGGCTGCTCCGGCGCCCCGCAGGCGGTCCCACCAGGCCACGAGGTCCGCCCGCGGCACGATGAGGTCGACCGACGTCGTCTCCTGGGGCCACGGCAGGCGGCGCACGACGCCGCCGCCCGGCAGCGCCAGGGCGCCCTCGGGATCCGTCGGGACCTCGACGCCCGCCGCGGTCAGCACGTCGGTGACCTGCGGTCCGAGCACCGAGAGCAGCGCGACGTCGTCGCTCGCGTCGTACACGGCGACGTCGGACCAGAAGCGCATCGTGTTCAGGTAGCCCGCGAGCGCGCCCGCGGTTCCCGGCTCGACCGACAGCCAGAGCGCGGGCCCGGCGTCGCCGGGGGCGAGGCCCGCGTCGACGTGGCTGATCACCGCGTGGTGCTCGACGCGCCCCTGGACGTCGAGGACCAGGCCCTCGGTGCCCCGACCCTCGGTGAGATCGGCCACCTGCTGGGAGACCAGCAGGTGCAGCCAGCTGGTGCGCTCGGGTCCGGTGACGACGACGGTGCCGCGGTGCGACCGGTCGACGACGGCGGCGCGGCGCGAGGCCGCGCGCTGCTCGGCGAAGGGGTCGCCGTGGTGGGAGGCGACGTCGGCGTCGGGGCCGCCCTCGACCCCGTACGGGTGACCGATCGCCCCGGGGGCGTCGAGCAGCGGTGAGCGTGTCATGCGGATCCCTCCCTCGAGGCGTGCCCGACGGGCTCCTCGTCGCTCTCGGCGTCGCAGCGGGCGCACAGGCCGGACAGGGCGACGTGCGTCGGGTCGAGCGTGAAGCCCACCGCCTGGGCCAGCGCCCCGGCGAGGTCGTCCAGCAGGCCTGCGTCCACCTCGTCCACGGTGCCGCACCGGTGGCACACGAGGTGGACGTGCTCGTGCTCACCGGTGGCGTACGTCGGCGCGCCGTGCCCGAGGTGGGTGTGACGCACGATCCCGAGCTGCTCGAGCAGGTCGAGCGTCCGGTAGATCGTGGTGATGTTCACCGCTGGGGCGATCTCCTGCACCTTCGCGCAGATGGCCTCGGGCGTGGCGTGTCCGAGCTCGGAGACCGCGTCCAGCACCAGCTGGCGCTGCGGCGTCATGCGCAGGCCACGGCGGTGCAGCGTCTGCCGCAGTTCGGTGTCCACACCCTCGATGGTAGGCGCGTGCGGGGCGCCCCCGGGGATCGCCGCCGCGAGGGAAGGGCCGTTCGGCGTCTCGCGGGTCCGGGCCATCGATCCCTACGATCGACACTGCGCCCGGTGACCGCACCGGGCTCCGACGAGGTGATGTATGACGACGGGTGAGCGGGGCCGTACACCCCCCGACGCCGAGCACTACCTGGATCTGCCGGACGCGCCGGAGGAGGCCGACGGGCCGCACTTCGACGTCGTCCTGCGCGGGTACGACCGCTCCCAGGTCGACGAGCACGTGGCCGGGCTGCGACGCATGGTGGCGCAGCTGCGGGCCCAGCTGGCCGTCCGGGAGCGTCGCCGGGCCGAGCCCGAGGAGGCCCCCGCGCGGGGCGACCTCGCGGCCACGCTCCAGGAGGGGACGCGCACGACGCCGCCGCCGGTGGAGGCGTCCGCCGCGTCACCGGTGCCGGCCGGGGCGTCCTCGGGGAGCGAGGACCCGGGCGGGGTCGAGGCCTTCAACGAGCGGTTGCGCGGCATCCTGCAGGCGGCCGAGCAGGAGGCGCAGCTGGTGCGCAACAAGGCCGCGGAGTCGCTGCTCGCCGAGCACGCCGAGTCGCGCGCCGCGCTCGCCGAGCTGCGCTCGCAGCGCGACACGGTGTTCGACGAGCTCGTGCGGGTCAAGAACCACCTCGACGAGCTCGTCGCGAACTCCGGACGCCCGAGCTCGCCCCGTCCGTGGGGACCGGGGCCGCAGCGGGGACCGCGACCCTACGGCGCGCCCGGGGGGTACGGACCGCCGCCCGCCGGCCTGGTGCCCCTGCGCCAGGGGCCGCCTCCTCCCGCTCCGGAGGGCCGTTCGTCCGGTCAGGACGACGCGGCGGGCGCCTGACGGTGGCGCGGTGCCCGTCCGCCGGGGTCGGGACGCGTATCTTCCCTGCTCATGGACGTGGGTGGGGCGTGGGAGCGTCTGCTGCACACGCCGACGACGTGGATCGTGGTCGCGGTCGTGCTGTTCGTGGTCGCCGTGGTGCTGCTCGTCGCCGGTGCACGGGCCGGGCGGGCCGCGCGCAGGCAGCGGGAGTCGGCCGCGGTGGCGCCGGGCGTCGTGGACGACGACCCGGTGACCGAGCCGTCGGTCCCGCGCCGGGACCCGTCGCCGTCGGGGCCCGTCGGGGAGGTCGTCGAGGGTGACGTCGAGGAGGACCCGGTGACCGAACCGTCGGCGCCCCGTGCCGTGACGGTCCCGGGTCACCCCGAGGCCTCGGCTGTGCAGCCGGTACCGGACCGCCCCGACGACGCGGCCGCCCATCGGCTGCTCGGCGTCCTCGTCGAGGATCCGTCCGCGGCCGTCGCCGGGGTGGCCGCGCTCCAGCGCGGCGAGGAGCCCGGCCCCGCGGCGGTCACGCTGCTGCGCAGCGGGGTCCCCGCGTCGGCCGTCGCCGCGCTGTGCGGAGTGGACGCCGACGACCTCGGCGTCCTCGTCGCGTCCGCCCTCGGCGTCCTCCCCGACCGGGCCCGGGCCGTCGTGGAGGAGCCGTCGGCGGAGGAGACGGTGTCGCTGTAGCGACCCTCGGCGGGCAGCCCGGCTTCTCGGGCACGACCGAGGTGGGGCTCCGCTCGCCCGGACGCTGCCCTACGCCGACGGGACCCGCGCGGCGTGGCTGCGTCGGCGGCGGTCGATGCTCGGCACATCGACGCGCGACGCACACACTCCGGCCGGACCGGCGATCGACGCTCAGCCCATCGATGCGTGCCGCACACACCTCTGTCGCCGCGGCGAGGTCGCCTCCCGAGGGACTCGACTCGATCCCGGGGGTCGGACTGCGTTGTCGACGCGCACGTCGCCCGGGGAAGTGGGTGCGCGGCGCGTCGATCTGGCCAGAACCGAGCACGGGTCCGCCCGGAGTGTGTGCGGGGCGCGCCGGTCGACGCCGGATGCCGGAGAGCCCCCTCGGGGGACGGCGACCACGCGGCCCGTCGTCGTTCTACCCGGCGACCCGGACCAGGCGCGCCGACGTGTGCGGCTGCATCTCCTGGCCCATCATCGCCCGTTCCTCGACGTACGCCAGGTCGCCGCCGTCGACGATGCCGTAGAGCCGGGTCGCGGCAGTGACGTCCTTGGCGGAGGCGGTCCGCACCACGGCGTCCGTCGTCAGCTCCCACGACGTCTGCGTGCGCCCGGATCCGTAGAAAATCTCCACGATGCCCGTCTGGTGGGCGAGGAGCAGCTCGATCGTCCCGTCGGGCTGGGGGCGCCACCACCCGACCTCGCGGGCCGACGGCCGCACGACCGCGCCGCCCGGCCCGTCGAGCAGCCACGCGCGGGCCTCCCAGGACAGGAACGGCCGGCCGTCGTGGGCCACCGTGATCTGCTGGCCGAAGTGGAACGGTCCCTCGATCGTCGGGTAGACGACCTCGCCCTCGCCGCGCCACACCCCGACGAGGGGGAGCAGCGGGAGCAGCGCCTCGTTCAGGTCCGGGCCGAGCCGCAGGTTCGCGGTGTCGTCCGGGATCGGGAGGTCGCTCCACTGCGGGCGGTTCACCGCACGGGTGCGCTCGGCGCGCTCCTCGGCGGCGCGGATGGCCTCGTTGCCCGAGAGCCCCTCGGGCAGGGCGTCGTCGGCGCTCACGACGGGTGCTCCGTCGCCCCGGCGTCGGCTTCGTCGCGGAAGAGCCGCCTCGTCAGCAGCAGCGCGTAGGAGAGGATCCCGGCGCTGCACGCGGCGAGGAGGACCGTGTAGACCCAGGCCACGTGGCCACCCTAACGACGAACACCCGCCCCGCCCGGTGAGGGGCGGGACGGGTGTCCGGGCGCGTCGGGACGTCAGCCCACCGGCACCTCGGTCGTGTACAGCCCGGGGCCACCGACCGAGACGTCCGCCTGGCCGTTGCCCGAGCGCGAGAGCGCCCGGACCGTCCAGCTGCCCGGCGCGGCGAAGAACCGGTAGTCGCCGGTGGCCGAGGACACGACCTCCGCGGTGAACTCGCCGGTCGAGTCGAGCAGGCGCACGAAGGCGCCACCGACGGGAGAGCCGCCGTTGGTCACCTTCCCGACCAGCACCGACTCCTTGGCGAGGTCCGTCCCCGCGGGCAGGTCCGCGGTCTGCTCAGGTGCTCCGCACATCAGGACTTCCCGTCTCCGGTCTCCACCGGCACGCCCACGAGCGAGCCGTACTCGGTCCAGGACCCGTCGTAGTTCTTGACGTCCGACTCGCCCAGCAGCTCGTGCAGCGCGAACCAGGTGTGCGAGGAGCGCTCGCCGATGCGGCAGTAGGCGATCGTGGACCTCGAGGAGTCCAGGCCCTCGGCGCCGTAGAGCTCACGCAGCTCGTCGTCCGAGCGGAAGGTGCCGTCCTCGTTGGCGGCCTTCGACCACGGCACGTTGAGCGCCGAGGGGATGTGGCCGCCGCGCTGCGCCTGCTCCTGCGGGAGGTGCGCCGGGGCGAGCAGCTTGCCGGAGAACTCGTCGGGCGAACGGACGTCGACGAGGTTCTTCGTGCCGATCGCGTCGACGACCTCGTCGCGGAACGCGCGGATCGAGAGGTCCTGCTCCTGGGCCTGGTAGTCGGTGGCCTGGCGCGAGGGCACCTCGCCGTCGAGCTTGCGCCCGTCGAGCTCCCACTTCTTGCGCCCGCCGTCGAGCAGCTTCACGTCCTGGTGGCCGTAGAGCTTGAAGTACCAGTAGGCGTAGGCGGCGAACCAGTTGTTGTTGCCGCCGTAGAGCACGACGGTGTCGTCGTTCGAGATGCCCTTGGCGGAGAGCAGCTTCTCGAAGCCGGCCTTGTCCACGAAGTCGCG
>JAVXWR010000451.1:0-2627 GCA_032230725.1 Actinomycetota bacterium | reverse complement strand
TGTTCTTCTTCCTGGTCGGCCTCGAGGCCCGCCGCGAGTTCGACCTGGGGGAGCTCCGGGAGCGCCCCCGCCTGGTCCTCCCGCTGATGGCCGGCCTCGTCGGCATGGCCGTACCGATCGGGCTCTTCCTCGCCCTCACCGCGGGCACCCCGGCCGCGCACGGGTGGGGCGTGGTCATGTCGACCGACACCGCCCTGGCGCTGGGCCTGCTCACGCTGGTGGGCACGCGGTCGCCGGCGCTGCGCTCGTTCCTGGTCACCGTGCTGGTCGTCGACGACCTCGCCGCGCTGGTCGTCATCGCCGTCGCCTACACCGGCCACGTCCGGCTGCTCGAGGTGCTGGTCGCCGCCGTGCTGCTCGGCGTCGTCCTGCTCGTCCGGGCCCTCGGTATCCGGGCCCCGTCGATCTACGTGGTGATCAGCCTCGGGATCTGGGTGGCCCTGCTCGCCAGCGGCCTCGACCCGGTCGCCGCCGGGCTGGTGATGGGCCTGCTGACCTTCGCCTACTCCGCGCCCCGCGGGGACCTCGAGCGCGCGACCGACCTCGTGCGGGCCTTCCGCGAGCAACCGACCGCGGAGCTGGCGCGGACGGCGAGCGTCGGGCTCCGGTCCGCGGTCTCGCCCAACGACCGCCTCCAGCGGGCGGTCTCGCCGTGGGTGGCCTTCGTCGTCGTCCCGCTCTTCGCCCTGGCCAACGCCGGGCTGCCCCTCGACGGGGCCTTCCTCGCCCGGGCCGCGACGTCGTCGGTGACGTGGGCGGTGCTCGTCGCCTACGTCGTGGGCAAGCCGCTCGGCGTCGTGCTCACCTCCGCCGCGCTGACCGGGATCACCCGGGGCCGCCTGCGCCCGCCCGTCGGGTGGGCGGGGGTCCTCGGCGGCGGCACGATCGCGGGCGTCGGCTTCACCGTCGCGCTGCTGATCGCCTCGCTGGCGTTCACCGGCCCGGAGCTGGGCGAGGTCAAGCTCGGGATCCTCGCCTCGGCCGTGGTCGCGCCCGGTGTGACCTGGCTGGTGTTCCGCGCGCTGGCCCTGATGCCGGCCACCCGCCGCCGCCGGGCGCTGCTGGGAACCTCACCGGTCATCGTCGACCTCGCCGACGCGGTCGACCCCGAGCGCGACCACATCCGCGGCCCCCTGGAGGCGCCGGTGACCGTGGTCGAGTACGGCGACTTCGAGTGCCCGTACTGCGGGCAGGCCGAGCCGACGGTGCGCGAGCTGCTCGCCGAGCGCGGCGACGTGCGCTACGTGTGGCGCCACCTCCCGCTGCGCGACGTCCACCCCCGCGCCGAGATCGCCGCCCGCGCCAGCGAGGCCGCCGCCGCGCAGGGCGCGTTCTGGCCGCTGCACGACCGGCTCCTCGACCACCAGGACGAGCTGCGCCCGGCCGACCTCGAACGCCACGCCGCCGATCTCGGCCTCGACGTCGAGCGCTTCCGCAGCGACCTGCACTCCCCGCTGCTGGCCGAGCGGGTCGCGGCGGACCTCGGCTCGGCCGACCGCAGCGGCGTGTCGGGCACCCCGACGTTCTTCGTCAACGGCCGGCGCCACTACGGCGCCTACGACATCGACGCGCTCAGCAAGGACGTCTCGATCGCCCACGCCCGCGCCGACCTCGGCGCGTGAGCCCCGGTGGTGGTTTGATGCTCCCATGATCGGCGTGGGAGACACCGTTCCCGACGTGACGCTCAAGGCCGTCACGCCCGACGGGACCGAGGACGTCAGCACCGCGACGCTGCTGGGCACCGGCAAGGTCGTGCTGTTCGGGGTGCCGGCGGCCTTCAGCCCGACCTGCAGCGACTACCACCTCCCGGGTTTCGTCATGCGGGCCGAGGAGCTGGCGGCCAAGGGCACGGACCGCGTCGTCTGCGTGTCCGTCAACGACGTGTTCGTCATGGACGCCTGGGGCAGGAGCCTGCACGCCGACGGGATCGTCATGCTGGCCGACCACGTCGGGGCCTTCACCGAGGCCATGGGCCTGACGATGGACGCGACCGACTTCGGCCTCGGTGTCCGCTCCCGGCGCTACGCCGCGGTCATCCAGGACGGCGTGGTCGCGAGCATCGAGGTCGAGGGGAGCCCCGTCGATCACGACGTCTCGAGCGCCGACGCGGTGCTGACCCGGCTCTGATCGGCGTCCCCCGGCTCCACCTCACCGCGCTCGGCCACGCCGTCCTCCCCACCGGTCAGGTACAGGGCGGCCCAGAGGCCGAGCAGTGTCGCGGGCACCAGCAGCGTCACGAGGGCAGGCGGCCGTGATGGCCCACAGGTCGGTGTCGTTGCGCCGGGGGAGCGCGAGGCTGAGCACCAGGACCGCCACCGCGGCGAGGGCGATCGCCCAGCTCAGCACCGGGGCATCGAGCAGCGGCGGGAGGTCGCGACCGGGCATGAAGAGCCGCAGCCCGGTGGTGAGCAGCGGGTAGATCTGGCCCTGGGCGAGGGTGTCGACCATGGCCGGGCTCACGAGGAGGGCCCCGGTCGCGACGACCGCCGGCCCGGCGGGCATCCGCACCGACTGGCCGAGCCAGGCAAGGCCGGCGAGCAGCCCGGCCACCGACACCACGACGAAGACCCGGTAGGCGATCGTCGCCTGGAGTAGCGCGAGCGGCCCGAGCGCGACCATCGTCACGG
>JAVXWR010000432.1:0-4819 GCA_032230725.1 Actinomycetota bacterium | reverse complement strand
CACGCCCACCACGACCACTACACCCAGGCGCTGGACCTCCGGGCCCGGCACGGGACGGCGGTGGAGCTCGGTCGCGGCGAGCGGCTCAGCGTCGAGGCCTCCGGGCGCGGCCGTACCGAGCCCGGGCCGCAGCCGGCGATGCTGCGCCGGGCCGGAGCCCCGGCGCTGGCCGAGGACATGCACCGCCTCGACCAGGCGGCGTTCGCGGCGGAGACGGCGCCGTGGGGCGCGCCGGACCGGTGGCTGGACGACCGCGACGAGGTCCCCGTCGGCGTCCGCTCCGTGCAGGTCGTGGCCACCCCCGGCCACACCCGAGGGCACGTCGTCCTCCGGACCCGGACGCCGGGGCGCTGTTCGCCGGCGACCACGTCCTCCCGCACATCACGCCCTCTGGACGCGCCGGGAGATGCGTCTCGACGAGCTGGAGACCGAGCACGCGACGCTCGCCGTGCTCGAGGTCGCCGCCCACCTCGATCTGCTGGTGGAGCAGGGCGTGCTGGTCGCCCACGAGGACGACGGCGCCGTCCACCACACCGTCCGCTGAACGAGGGAGTCGACATGCCTGCAGCCGTGATCGTCGAGGCCGTCCGTACCCCGGTGGGCAAGGGCAAGGCCGGGGGAGCGCTGGCGGGCCTCCACCCCATCGACCTGCTCGCCGAGACCCTCGTCGCCCTCATCGGGCGGAGCGGACTGGACCCCGCGCTCGTGGAGGACGTGCTGTGCGGGTGCGCCCAGCAGGTGGGGGAGCAGTCGGGGAACATCGGGCACAACGCGGCGCTCGCGGCCGGCTTCCCCGAGTCCGTCCCGGGCACCACGATCAACCGGCAGTGCGGGTCGAGCCAGCAGGCCGCGGCCTTCGCCGCCCAGGGCGTGATGGCGGGTGCGTACGACGTCGTCGTCGCCTGCGGCATCGAGTCGATGAGCGCCGTCCCGATCGGCAGCTCGCGCCCGGCCTCGCGCGGCCGGCGAACCGCCCGCCGCTACCCGCAGGGCCTGGTCAACCAGGGGGTCTCGGCCGAGCTCGTCGCCCAGCGCTGGAAGCTCGACCGCGCCGAGCTGGACGCCTACGCGGCGGAGTCGCACCATCGCGCGGCCGCGGCGTGGGCGGCCGGGTCGTTCGACCGCGAGGTCGTCCCGGTCGCGACGGGCGCCGACGGCGAGCACGCCGTCGACGAGACGATCCGGGGCTCGACGACCGCGCAGGGGCTGGCCACGCTGGCGCCGTCGTTCCGCACCGACGAGATGGTGGCCCGCTTCCCGGACATCGACTGGAAGGTCACGCCGGGCAACTCCTCCCCGCTGACCGACGGGGCGTCAGCGGTGCTCATCACGAGCGAGGAGCGGGCCGTGCAGCTGGGTCTGCGGCCGCGGGCGCGGTTCCACGCATTCTCGGTGGTCGGCGACGACCCGCTGATGATGCTCACCGGCCCGATCCCGGCGACCCACAAGGTGCTCGCGCGCGCCGGCCTCGGCCTCGGCGAGATCGACGCGTACGAGGTCAACGAGGCGTTCGCCTCGGTCCCGCTGGCCTGGCTCCGCGAGTTCGGTGCGGACCCCGCGCGGCTCAACCCCCGCGGGGGAGCGATCGCCCTCGGGCATCCCCTCGGATCGTCGGGCACGCGCCTGCTCGTCACGATGCTGCACCACCTCGAGGACACCGGCGGCCGCTACGGGCTCCAGACGATGTGCGAGGCGGGCGGCATGGCCAACGGCACAATCATCGAGCGGCTGTAGCGGTGGGAACCGCAGCAGCCGGAGGTCCACTGGCCGGGGTCACCGTGCTCGAGCTGGCCGGCATCGGACCGGGGCCGTTCGCGGCCATGCTCCTCGCCGATCTGGGCGCCGACGTGGTGCGCGTCGACCGCCCGACCGGCGGCGGTCTCGCGCCGGCGCCGCCGGAGGCCGACGTCCTCAACCGTGGCAAGCGCTCGATCGTGCTCGACCTCAAGCGCCCGGAGGCGGTCGAGGCGCTCCTGACCCTGGCCGGTACCGCGGACGTGCTGCTCGAGGGCAACCGTCCAGGGGTCACCGAGCGCCTGGGGCTCGGTCCCGACGCGGTGTGGGCGCGCAACCCGCGGGTGGTCTACGCCCGGATGACCGGGTGGGGGCAGGACGGCCCGCTCGCGGCGACGGCCGGCCACGACGTCGGCTACATCGCGCTCACCGGCGCCCTGCACGCCATCGGCCCGGCCGGCGGTCCGCCGATGATCCCGCTGAACCTCGTCGGAGACTTCGGCGGCGGCTCGACCTATCTCGTGATCGGGATCCTGGCCGCCCTGACCGAGGCGGCACGGACGGGCCGGGGACAGGTCGTCGACGCGGCGATCGTCGACGGCGCCTCGCACCTCCTCGCGGCGATCCACGCCATGCTCGGCTCGGGACGGTGGGCCGACGAGCGCGGCGTGAACATGCTCGACGGCGGGACGCCGTACTACGCGGTCTACGCCACGGCCGACGGCGGGCACATGGCCGTCGGCGCCCTCGAACCGAAGTTCTACGCCGAGTTCGTCCGGTTGCTGGGCGTCGACGTGGACCCCGCGCGCCAGCACGACCGCGACCACTGGCCCGCGATGCGTACCGCCTTCGCCGCGGCCTTCGCGTCCCGCACCCGTGAGGAGTGGGCTGCGGTCTTCGAGGGGACCGACGCCTGCGTGGCGCCGGTGCTGGGCCTGCGCGAGGCGGCCCGCCATCCTCACATCGCGGCCCGCGGAAGCGTCCTCGACCACGGCGGGGTGCTGCAGCCCGGCACCGCCCCGCGCTTCTCCGCCCACCCCCGGACCGCGCCGGCGGTCCCTCCGAGCCCCGGCGCGCACACCCGCGACGTCCTGGGTGCCGCCGGGGTCGACGTCGAGGCGCTCCTCGGCTCCGGCGCCGGTGTCCAGGCCTGAGACCAGCACGGTGCTGGTCATGGGGGCGTTTTGAATGTACGATAAAGAATCGGGCGCAACGGGGAGGAGCCGGGCGTGAGCGGGAGACTCGTCATCGTCGGAGCGTCACTGGCCGGACTCCGCGCCGCCGAGGCGGTGCGGGGCGACGGCTGGGACGGCAGCGTCACGCTGGTCGGGGCGGAGGAGCACCTGCCCTACGACCGGCCCCCGCTGTCCAAGGACTACCTGGCCGCCGACGAGTGCCCCGACACGACGTACCGGGACGAGGCGAAGCTCGCCGACGAGCTCGACATCGACCTCGTCCTCGGGGCGCCGGCCGCGTCCCTCGACCCCGGCGGGCGCACCGTCGCGGTCGGCGAGCGGGAGATCGCCTACGACGGCCTCGTCATCGCCACCGGTGCGCACGCCCGGACGCTGCCCGGCACCGAGCACCTGGCGGGTGTCCACACCGTGCGCAGCCTCGACGACGCGATCGCGCTGCGGGCGGCCCTGCGGGCCGAGCACGCGCGTCGCGTCACGGTCGTCGGCGCCGGGTTCATCGGCTCGGAGGTCGCGTCGGTGGCCCGCGGTCTCGACCTGGACGTCACCGTGGTCGAGGCGATGGACACTCCGCTGGTCCGCGCGGTCGGCGAGCGCATGGGCGCCGCGCTGACCCGGCTGCACGAGAAGCACGACACACACGTCCGGACCGGGGTGTCCGTCGAGGAGGTCGTCGGCGAGGGCCACGTCCGTGAGGTGCGCCTCTCCGACGGCACCTCGCTGGAGACCGACGTGCTGGTCGTCGGCGTCGGGGCCTCGCCGACGACCGGCTGGCTGGAGGGCTCGGGGCTCGAGCTCGACAACGGCGTCGTCGCCGACGCCACGCTCGCCGCTGCGCCCGGCGTCTACGTCGCCGGGGACATCGCCCGCTGGCCGAACGCCCTCTTCGACGACGTGCACCCGAGCCCGATGCGCCTCGAGCACTGGACCTCCGCTGCCGAGCAGGGTGCCCGGGCCGCCCGCAACGCGGTCGCCCCGGACGCGGCCACGGCCTACGAGACCGTGCCGTACTTCTGGTCGGACTGGTACTCCAGCCGCATCCAGTTCGTCGGCCTCGCCCATGCCGACCTGGACGTCGAGATCGAGGTCGTCGCCGGCGACGACACCGACGGTGGGCCCTTCACCGCGCTCTACCGCGCCGGTGACCGCCTGGTCGGCGCGCTGAGCGTCGACATGCGGGCCGAGGTCATGAAGTACCGCCGATTGATCGCGAAACGCGGGACGTGGGCGGACGGTCTCGAGCTCGCCGAGAGCAGACGGAACGCGAAGAAGGACGCGGCCCAGGCATCCTGAAGGCCGCCGTCGGAGGGATCGTGACGTGACCGCGGACGCAGGAGACCTCCCCCTCGCGGGACTGCGCATCGTCGAACTGTCGACGTTCGTCGCCGCGCCGCTCGGTGGCATGACGCTCGCCCAGCTCGGGGCCGAGGTGGTGCGGATCGATCCGCTCGGCGGCGCACCGGACCACGCCCGCTGGCCGCTCGCACCCTCGGGGACCTCGCTGTACTGGGCGGGCTTGAACAAGGGCAAGAGGTCCATGACCGTCGACCTGCGCTCGCCCGAGGGCCAGCAACTCGTGACCGACCTGCTCCGCGGGTCCGGCGAGGACGGCCGGATCCTGCTCACCAACGCCGTCGGACGCAGATTCCTGGGCTACGAGGTGCTCGCCGCGCAGATCCCCGGACTCATCCACGTGCAGGTGGACGGCCACTCCGACGGCACGCCCGCGGTCGACTACACGGTCAACGCCGGTGTCGGTTTCCCGTCGGTCACCGGGCCGCAGGGCCACGCGGATCCCGTGAACCACGTCCTCCCCGCGTGGGACATCGCCTGCGGGCTCTACGCCGCGACGTCGGTGCTCGCGGCCGAACGGCGCCGTCGGCGGACCGGGC
>JAVXWR010000431.1:0-3210 GCA_032230725.1 Actinomycetota bacterium | reverse complement strand
GCCCTTCGCCTCCTGCTCCTCGACCGCGGCGGCGAACTCCTCGGCGGCCGCGCGGCGGTCGTCGGGGAGGCGCGCCTGGTCGGTGCGGAAGACCGACCACATGGCGTAGCGCAGCGTGGAGTTCAGCGCCGCGTAGTCGGAACGAGCCACGATGCCTCCTGTCGATGAACCACGGTCGGTCGCGACCGAACGGGACTGGCCCCCAAGTGCGCCGCGGGACCAGACAACCCCGATAGCTGCCCGGGTGAGATGCGTGCCCCT
This sequence comes from Actinomycetota bacterium, assembly GCA_032230725.1. Taxonomy (GTDB): domain Bacteria; phylum Actinomycetota; class Actinomycetes; order Mycobacteriales; family Pseudonocardiaceae; genus Actinomycetospora. Next base: position 2,949 of record JAVXWR010000431.1, on the reverse strand, counting down.
GGTGGAGATCGCGTTGAGCAATCCCCTCCAGGCGATGGTGAACCTCGTGGTCTCGCCGAGCCCGGCGAGACCAGCTCAAAGCCGGCCGAAGAACACCGCCTGGGCGATCAGGCCGATCAACCGCAGCAGCAGCCAGGCCGCGCCCGCGCCGAGCGCGCCACCGGAACCGCCCAGGCACAGATCCACAGCACCCGGGGTGTCACGGTGAAGTCGCCCAGCTCGCAGGGGCAACGACCAACCCGCCCGGGCGCGCTCATCGGATCTGCAGCTCGATCGGGCCGGCTCCGTATCCCACCCCAGCAACCTCGACGAACACCCTCATCCCGTGCTCGATGGTCTCGGCGACCCCCGCCGGGAGTTCGCCCACGATGCGTGCCAGTTCCGCGTGCCGCCAGCTCAGCACCCGGTCGACGAGCTCGCCGCCGGCGCGGGTCAGCTCCAGGCGGACCACGCTGCGGTTCGGCCGCTCGCGACGCCGGGTCAGGTGACCAGTTTCCTCGAGACGGTCCGCCAGCCGGGTCACCGACGATCCCGCCGACCCCAGCCGGGACGCCACCTCGACGCTGGCGCTCGGCCCCGCCTCCCGCAGCACCAGCAGCAGCCGGAACTGCGCGACGGTCACCTCCTCCCCCAACTGCTCGAGACTGCGCGAGGCCACCCCGACCAGCACCCGGGTCGCGTCCAGCATCGCCGCCACCACCGGCTCCTCGGCGTCGGCTCGCGGCGGCCCCGCTGGTGTCTGTGGGGATCCGTCGGAGACCGCACGGGTTTTCGTGGTCGACCCGACCAGGTCGGGGGTCACATCATCGACCGGCGCAGGAGATGGCACCCAGCAAGTGTTGCACAACCTCAGGGTTAGACGTAGGTGATCCACCCGGCGCCGAGCGTGCTGTCTACCACGTCACTTGCCTACTCATAGCCTTGCGTGGTGCAAGCCTTGTTGTTACTTATGCAGTGTGGACATCGACAGAGACGAGGCGTCGTCATGACCGGGGTCGTCCCGCACAAGCGCCTCTCGAGCGCGCTCGCGGTGCGACCGTGGTGGCAGCAGCACAGCCACAGCCGGGTCCGGACCGACCATGTCCGCTCCGCACCGCCTCGCCGCGACGGCCCTGCTCGAGGAGATACGCGCCTGCGTCCCCGACCACGGCGCGGTCTCGGTGTGCACCGAGCTTCGCGGGGCCTGCATCCGGGTCCGGGTGCGCTCCCCCGGCCATGTCGGTCTCACCGACGACGCGCTGCGGCTGCTCCGCGACAACGACGCCGCCGCGGGCTCACTCCTGGAGCCGAACCGACCCACCGAAGGCAGGCAACCACTCCCTGTCGGTGGGCCCGAAGGCACCGCCGCCGCGACCAGCATCGAAAGGTCAACCAACTCATGAACGCCGAACTGCCCCAGCGCGCCGCCGCACCGCACACCACGGCCCGCTCCGGACTGCGACAGACCGTGAACTCACCGGGCGACCGGTCACCGGGAACCGGACCGCAATCGCCGTCGGCCCGCGACGGGTTCGACCGCCGGTTGTTCATCGACACCATCGCCGTGCTGGCCATGATCGCCGTTCCGACGGTCCTGATCGCCGCGGCACTACTGCACCGGCCCTTGATCCTCGTCGCCCTCGCCCTCGTCGCCCCGGCGCTTCTGGCCATCCCGGTCGCCCTCGAAGGGCGCCACGCGCACAGCCAGCCCCCAACCGCCCCGAGCCGGCGCCGCGGCCGTGGCCCGCTCCTGTGAGAACCATCGCTCCACCGAGTCCCCCGCGAGGCCGGCCCACGGGGCCGGCACTCCTGCCGATCGGTCCGCGAGGCGGTAGCGATGACCACCGAGCACCCAGCCCGCAGCCGGACAGTAAGCGTCACCATCGGCCACGACGAACTGATCATCCGCCGCCGCTACGAGACTCTCAGCTTCGTCAACGACATCCTGATTGGACTCTGGTTCACCATCGGAAGCGTCCTGTTCTTCTCCGACTCCACGACCAGCGCCGGAACCTGGCTGTTCCTCATCGGCAGCGTGGAACTATTAATCCGCCCCGTCATACGCCTCGCCCGCAACCTGCACTTCGAACGCACGCCCGTAGATCAACTCGGCGGCCTGGGCGACCCGCACAAGATCTCCGAGACTCGTGACGACAGAAGGCGCGGGAGTTGACTGCCGTTGGTCGTCGCCGTCCGCCACCGCCCACCACCGCCGAGGGTCGTGCAGCTCCGGACGGGTCTGCTGTGTGCTGGCTCGCCGCGGCCCGAGCCAGGGGAACCGCTCGCCGGACCCGGCTATCGGCCCGACGCCCCAGCGCCGAACACCGAGGCGGCACGGTCAGGGATGCACGGCGGACACGCGGTAGCCGGGATCGGTCGCGATGTGCAGCCCGAGGTGCTCGGGGTCGCGGGGGCACTGCCACGGCGGGTCTCGCCCGGGGTCGGCGAAGTGGTCCCACGACTGGAACCCGCAGGCGCCGGCCCTACCCGAGAAGTGATCGGGGTCGCCGGGGCTCACCACGGCCAACGGATCGTCCGGCACCCACTCGATGCCGAATCCCGAGTCGTCGGTCACCATCTCGTCCGCACTGCCGCCCGCACATTCCCATCTGCTCGTGACGTCCAGCCATTGACCGGCTCGCGTCATTCGAGCATCAAAGTATAGGGTAGCCCTACTGGCCAGCCAGGCGCCCTCGGGCGAGAAGTATGAAACCGACACTCTTGGCGGTCTTGTGTGATCGGTTGACCGGTTCCGCGGCCAGAATCTCCGCCACTTGACCCGCCTGATCTCGGAGGCCACCGAGCAGGGACCCGGACGGCGTTAACGGGCAGGAGCGGGCGTTTCGGGTCCCCTCGTGCTGCCTGCCACGGTTGCCCCCTAATCGGGCAGGCCGGGGTCGGCTGGTCAGATCCGGCGTCCGCTCGGGTCAGCCAGCCGACTTCCCCACCGAGTCAACACCGGTCGCGTCG
>JAVXWR010000383.1:0-6922 GCA_032230725.1 Actinomycetota bacterium | reverse complement strand
CGGCCCCGGCGACCCCGGCCCCGGCGACCCCGGCCCCGGCGACCCCGGCCCCGGCGACCCCGGCCCCGACGACCCCGGCCCCAGTGATGAGAGCCCCGCCGGCGACGGCCCCGCTGCCGATGGCCCGGCTGACCCCGGCCCCAACGATGAGAGCCCCGCCGACGCCGGTCCCGCACCCGACGGCCCGGCTGACCCCGGCCCCAGCGATGAGAGCCCCGCCGACGACGGTCCCGCACCCGACGGTCCCGCTGCCGACGGCCCCGCTGCCGACGGCCCGGCTGACGACGGCCCAGCTGGGGAGGGTGCCGCTGGCGGCGGCCCCGGTGCCGACGGTCCTGACGACGACGACGGCGCCGCTCCTGACTTACGCGGCGGCGGGGAACCGGTGCGCTGGGTGGCGCCGTTCGCGGAACGGGTGGCAGTCCGGCTGGGGCTGGGTACCGTCCTGGGGCTCGACCGCCGGCCCGGATCGATCCCTCGTCGAGGCTCGGTGTGCTCCTCGACGGCCCGCAGCCTGGCCTGGGACCGCACGGACGCCACCTGGCGGCTGTTGCTGTACGACTCCGACGGCCGGCTCGAGTGGGTCCTCCTCCTCCGGCCCCCGCGGGCGGGAAGTCCGGCCGCCGGGGGGCGGCGGCGACGCCACATCGTGGAGCTCACCGCGTACACGCACGAGCTCGACCAGCTCGCGGCGAGCTTCCGGCCCGACGCCGACGCCCGCGAGGAATCGGAGCTGCCGGACGTCCGGGCCGGGGCGCCCCGGGGTGTCGACCTCGTCGGCGGCCACGTCCTCGGGCTGCTGCGACGCGCGGCGAGAGCCCTGGCCCGGGCTCGGGCCCGCCCGGCCGGCGAGCACCCCGCGGTCTCGACCGCCGACGCGCACCGGCGCACACCGGGATCGGCGCTGCGCCTGTGGGTGCAGTGCCGCGACCTGACGTGCCGGGCTCCGGGCTGTGCGACGCCCGCGGTCGGCGCGGACATCGACCACACCCACGACCACGTCCTGGGCGGGCTCACCGAGGCCGGCAACCTCGGACCGTTCTGCGAGGGCGACCACCCGTTCAAGCACGACCCCACCGCCGGGTGGAGCGTGGTGCAGTCCGCCCCCGGCCGGTTCGACTGGACCGCGCCCACCGGCCGCAGGCACACCATCACCCCGGAGCCCTACGACCCGCTCCCCGAGCCCGTCCCTCCCGCGGACGGCCGCGCCTTCTCGATGCCCGGCGAGGTGTTCGTCGACGTGCCCCGGCCGCGCCCACCCTTCGCGCCGCGCCCCGACCGCCACGGCCGCGTCACCGACGCCGCCCGCGCCGCCGCCGAGTACCTGGACCGCCGCGCCGCCGAGAGGAACGGGACGCCCGGCGCGGTGGAGCAGGAGGATGTGGAGGAGGAGCCGCCGTTCTGAGTGTCGTGTCCTGGACAGAGCAGTCTGAGGTGGTCAACACTGCAGTTGACGATGACGTCCGACTCGGAGGAGGGCCGGTGTCCGAGCAAGGCGTGGCGATGCACCCGCTGGGAACGCTCATGCGGCGGTTCATCGTGGACTGGCTCGACCGGGCGGACGCATCGGTACCGCCGGAGATCCTGGCGCCGGAGTACACGATCGTCATCGCCGGCGTGGAGATGGTCGGCCGCGACGCGTACCTGGAGGCCACCAGCGGGCAGCTCGCGCGGTTCCCGGGCCTCACGGTCACCGTGCACGGCGCGTTCTACAGCCCCGACGGTCTCGCGGCCCTGCGCTTCACCGAGCACGGTGCCTCGGCTCGCGGGGGTGCCGCGTCGTGGCGGGGGATCGGGCTCTTCCGCGCCGAGGACGGACGACTCGTCCACAACGCCACCGAGGAGGACTACCTCGCCCGTCGCCGCCAACTGCGCTGCGGCCTGCCCGACGCGGTCGACCCACCCATGGTCGCCCCGTGGACGGAGCCGGTCCGCGAGCCCGACCCGGAGGCGGAGAAGGCGGTGCGGACCTGGCTGGAGGCGGGCGCCCCGCCGGAGCCGGGGCTCGTCCTCGACGACGGCCGTTCCGACGACGCGCTGCTCGACGTCGAGCGGGTCGAGGTCACCGAGCTCTTCTCCGCCGGACGCCGCGCCGCCGTCCACGCGGTTCTGCACGGCCGGTACGCCGGCGGCCTGCCCGACGCCGACGCCGCGCCGGGGATGGAGGTCCGGATGGGCGTCGCCGGGATCGTCGAGGTCGGGCCGGACGGCACCCTCTCCGGGCACGTGGTGCGTGACCGGCTGGGCCTGCGCCGGGCGCTCGGCGGATGAGCGGCACCGTGCCCCTCGCCCCGGAGGCCGCCGACCTGCTTCGCCGCCTCACCGAGCTCGGCATGCGCCCCTACGACGAGATCGGCGTGCTGCGGGCCCGGCACGCGGTCGAGGCCTCGCTCTGGATGCAGGGCGACAAGCCGGAGGGCGTCAGGACCCGCGACCTGCTCGTCGCCGGCGGGGGAGGGCGGGTGCCGGTCCGCGTCTACCACCCCGAGCCCGGGAGGACGCTGCCCCTGACCGTCTGGTTCCACGGCGGCGGCTGGGTCGCCGGCAGCGTGGCCTACGTCGACCGGCCGTGCCGCGCGATCGCCCGGGCGTCGGGCACCGTCGTGGTCTCCGTCGAGTACCGCCGGCCCCCGGAGACGCCGTTCCCCGGGCCCCTCGACGACGCCGTCGCCGCCACCACGTGGGTCGCCGAGCACGCCGCGGCGCTGGGGGCCGACCCGACCCGGCTCGTCGTGGCCGGGGACAGCGCGGGCGGGAACCTCGCCGCCGCGGTGGCCCGCCGGGTCCGCGGCCGGCTCGCGCTCGCGCGCCAGCTGCTCGTCTATCCGGCCCTCGCCCCGCCCGACCCCGTCGCGCACCCGTCCCACGCCCGCCACGGCGAGGGGTACATGCTCACCGGCGCCGACATGGCGTGGTTCTGGCGGCATTACCTCGACGATCAGGACGGGACGCCACCTGACGCCGCACCGCTGCTCGCGGACGACCTCGACGGTCTGGCACCGGCGTCGATCGCCGTGGCCGGGTTCGACCCGCTCCACGACGAGGGCGTCGCCTATGCCGAGCGGCTGCGCGCGGCCGGCGTCGCGGTCGAGCTGCGGGACTGGCCGGACATGATCCACGGCTTCCTCGCCATGGCCGGCGAGCTGCCGCAGACCGCGACGCTCGTCGAATGGATCGCGGACGAACTGGGGAGGACGGCATGGGTGTCGCCGTGATCGGCGGCGGGACGATGGGCCGCGGGATCGCCTACGTCTTCGCTGCGGCGGGGCTGTCGACGACGGTGGTCGAGCCGGACCCGGCGCGCGCGGACGCGCTGGTGGGCGAGCTCGCGGAGCGTGCCCGCACCGGGGCGGCGAAGGGACGGCTCGACCCGGCCGCGGCCGACCGCCTGCCCGGCCTGCTCGAGGTCGTCGGCGACGTCGAGGCGCTCGCGGCGGGTCTCGACCTCGTCGTCGAGTCCGTCCCCGAGATCCCGACGCTCAAGGCCGACGTCCTCGCGGCGGCCGAGGCGCGCGAGCCCCGGCTGCTGGCCACCAACACGAGCTCGATCTCGATCGACTCCCTGGCCGGCGGCCTGGCGCGCCCGCAGGACTTCCTCGGCATGCACTTCTTCAACCCGGTGTGGTCGCTCCCGCTGGTCGAGGTGGTGCGCGGCGCCGCGAGCACGGAGGAGACCGTCGCGGCCGCGCAGACGCATGTCACGACGATCGGCAAGGAGTCGATCGTCGTCGCCGACGTCCCGGGGTTCGCGACGAGCCGACTGGACAACATCGCCGCGTTCGAGGCGATGCGGATGCTCGAGGAGGGGGTGGCCAGCGTCGAGGACATCGACAAGGCCGCCGTGCTCGCCTACGGCCACCCGATCGGACCCCTGCGCCTCTCCGACGTCGTGGGGCTCGACGTCCGGCTCGACATCGCCCGCCACCTCGAGTCGGTGTACGGCGAGCGGTACGCCGCCCCCGCCGTCCTCGAGCGGCTCGTGGCGCAGGGACGGCTCGGGCGCAAGACCGGGCGGGGCTTCTACGACTGGTCCCGTTGACGCACGCCCTCGCGCCGGACTAGCGTCAACAGTACTGTTGACAACGCAGGAGGCGACGTGGCCGACGGAATCGTCCGGGACGATCTGCTCATCGACACCGACGAGCGCCGGGCGCTGCGCGAGAGCGTCGGGAAGCTGGTCGGCAGCTACGGGCGCCGCTACTTCCAGGACGTGACGCGCCGCGGCGCCCGCCCCGACGAGCTGTGGGCCGACATGGGCCGCGCCGGATACCTCGGTGTCCACCTGCCCGAGGAGTACGGCGGCGGAGGCGGCGGCCTCACCGACCTCGCGATCGTCATCGAGGAGACCGCGGCCCAGGGCTGCCCGATGTTCATGCTGGTCATCTCGCCGGCGATCGCCGGGTCGCTGCTCACCGCGCACGCCTCGGAGGCGCAGAAGGACATGTGGCTCGCCGGGATCGCCGACGGCTCGAAGCGGATCGCCTTCGCCATCACCGAGCCGGACGCGGGCACCAACACCCACAACATCACGACTACGGCGTACCCGGAATCAGGACAGCACGCCGAGAGGGGCGATGGCTGGCGGATCCGCGGCCAGAAGTACTGGACCTCGGGGATCGACGACGCCGACGCGGTCATCGTCGTGGCGCGCGGCGCCGAGGCGGGACCGGAGGGGCGCCATCCGATCTCGATGTTCCTGGTCCCCACCGACGCCGAGGGGCTGAGCTTCCAGCCCATCGACTCCGCGCTGCAGATCCCGGAGAACCAGTTCACGACGTTCTTCGACGATGTCCGGGTCACCCGCGACGACCTCGTGGGCGTCGAGGGGGCCGGCCTGCGGCAGGTGTTCGCGGGGCTCAACCCCGAGCGGGTCACCGCGGCAGCGCAGGCCAACGGCATCGCCCGTTTCGCCCTGGCCCGGGCTGCGCGCTACGCCACCGACCGCTCGGTGTGGTCGACCCCGATCGGCGCCCACCAGGGCATCGCGCACCCGCTGGCCGCGTGCTTCGTCGAGGTCCAGCTCGCCCGGCTCATGACGATGCACGCGGCGCAGCTCACCGACGCCGGGGCCGACCCGGCCGCCACCGGGAGCGCGTCCACCGTCGCGAAGTACGCCGCGGGGGAGGCGGTCGCCAGGGCCGTCGACCAGGCGATCCAGACCCACGGCGGCAACGGCCTGTCCAACGAGTACGGCCTGTCCGACCTCTGGTTCGCGGCGCGGATGTTCCGCACCGCGCCGGTGAGCCGCGAGATGGTCCTCAACCACGTCGCCCAGCACAACCTGGGCCTGCCGAAGAGCTACTGATGAGCGCCGCCACCACGCCGACCGCCATGGACGCCACCCTCGGCGACCTGCTCACCCGGGTCACCGCCCTCGGGGTCGACCGTCCCGCGATCACGCTCGACGACCACACCCTCACCTTCGGGGAGCTCGACCGCACCGCCGACCGCGTGGCGCACGCGCTCGCGGCGGCCGGGCTCGTTCCGGGCGACCGGCTGGCGGTCCTGCTGCGCAACGTCCCGCAGTTCTACGCGCTGCTCTTCGGGGCCGCCCGGGCCGGCGTCGTGCTCGTCGCGCTGAACTGGCGCCTCGCCCCGCCCGAGGTCGCCGCCATCCTCGACGACGCGGACCCGCGGCTGCTCGTCGTCGGGAAGGGCCAGCTCGGGCTCGTCCCCGACGACCCGAAGCGCGCCCTCGTCGTCCTCGAGGACGACTTCGCGGCGTGGGTGGCCGAGCAGCCCGCCGAGCAACCCCCGTCGTACGCGCCGTCCCCCGACGACGTCGTCCTCCAGCTCTACAGCTCCGGTACCACCGGCCGACCCAAGGGCGCCCGGCTCACCCACGCCAACCTCGCCTGGACCCCGCGGATGGGACGCGAGTTCTACGCCATGGGCCCGGACTCGGTGAACCTGGTGCCCTCGCCGCTGTTCCACATCGGCGGCGTCGGCTACGGGCTCACCGCCCTCGGGCAGGGCGGCCACACGGTGCTGCTCTCGGACCTGACGCCCGCCCACCTGCTCGCGCAGATCGAGCGCCACCGCGTGACCCACGCCTTCGCCGTGCCGGCCGTGATCGCGGGGATGCTGGCGGCGCCGGAGCTCGGGCACACCGACCTGTCGAGCCTGCAGCGCATCGCCTACGGGGGCGCACCCATGACCGAGGCGCTGCTGCGCCGGGCGATCGACGGACTGGGCTGCGGGTTCATGGCGGTGTACGGGATGACCGAGACCGCCGGCACGGTCGTGAGCCTCGCCCCCGAGGAGCACGACCCGGACGGTCCCCGCGCGCACCTGCTGCGCTCGGTCGGCCGCCCGCTGCCGTGGCTGGAGGTCGACGTCGCCGACCCGTTGACCGGCGAGCCGGTGGCGCCCGGCGCCGTCGGGGAGATCCGGGTGCGCTCGGGGCAGAACACCGTCGGCTACTGGCGGCTCCCGGAGGAGACGGCCTCGGCGCTGACCCCCGACGGCTGGCTGCGCACCGGCGACGCCGCATGGCGCGACGAGGACGGCTACCTCTACCTGCACGACCGGATCAAGGACCTCATCATCTCCGGCGGCGAGAACATCTATCCCGCCGAGGTGGAGAACGCCCTGGCCGCGAATCCCGACGTCGCCGACGTGGCGGTGATCGGCGTCCCGTCCCCGCGGTGGGGCGAGACGCCCAAGGCCGTCGTCGTCCCGGCCCCGGGTGCGACGATCGACCCGGACGCGCTGCTCGCGGACGTCCGGACCCGCCTGGCCCGCTACAAGTGCCCGACGTCGATCGAGGTCGTCGACGCGCTGCCCCGCAACGCGTCCGGGAAGGTCCTCAGACGCGAGCTGCGGGCCGCGTACCGGACGGGGAGCACGGGGGATGACCTGGGGCGAGCGGAGCGACGGGGGATGACTTGGGGCGAGCGGAGCAACGGGGAATGAGCAGCAG
>JAVXWR010000371.1:0-10622 GCA_032230725.1 Actinomycetota bacterium | reverse complement strand
GCGCCCTGATGTCAGCAGCGGGCTACTTCGCGGCGTCCGCGACCTTGTCGATCGTCGCCGACATCTGGTCCTCGGTGACCATCGGGAAGAAGCCGCGGAACTGCTCGTCGGTGACGCCGCTCCAGTCGTAGGTCTGGGTGACCTTCGTGCCCGAGCCGGCCGGCTCCAGCTCCCAGGTCCACGTGTGGCCGGTGGCCTTCACGTCGCCGAGCTTGTCGGTGTAGCCGTCGATCGGGTGCAGCGACGGCGCCCAGCCGATCTTGCGGTTCTCCTCGTACGCGGTGACGACGTTGCGCATCTGGTACGGGCCGAGGGCGTCGTTCTCCATGTTCATGACGAACGCGTCGCCGGTCCCGGTGATCTGCTCGTCGCCCGGCTCCGCGCCGCGGAGCATGTGCGCCCCGTCGAACTCGGTGTGGCGCTCGGGCTGCGCGAGCAGGGAGAACAGCTGCTCGGGGCTCGCGTCGACGGTCTTGCTCACCTGTTGCTGGTCACTCATGTCCGAGTCGTGCCCGGGACGCGCGCCGTTCAATCGCGCTCGACCGGAACCCCGCCGCAACCCTGTCGGGACGGGGGGGCGAGCGGAGCGACGGGGAACCGGCCGGTCAGCCGGCGCGGCCCGCCTCGTAGACGTGACCCGCGGTGCGCAGCCGCTCGACCAGCGCCGGCCCCATCGCCGTCGCCGGGGTGAGGGAGCCGGAGCGGGCCGGGAGCCGGTCACCGTCGAGGCCCAGGCACAGCAGGGACTCACCGAGCATCACCGCGGTGGCCGCGTAGCCCGGGTCGCCCGAGGCGGAGACCCGCGCGGTGTAGCGCGCACCCGTCGTCGTCGTGGCCTCGACGTCGTGGCGGAACCAGCCCTTCTGGCGGGTCTGCTCCGAGGGGCCCTCGCCGGGCTTGGGCAGCACGCGGTCGAGCACCTGGCGCGCGCCCGGCGTCGCGAACCCGGCGAGCATCGCCCCGAGCCCCGCGGTGACCACCCCGGCCGTCACCGCGCCGACCGGCCCCGAGCCGGTCGCCATGACCTCGCCGTAGCGCAGGCCCTTGCCGTACGCGTAGCCGGCGATCGCGTTGGAGCGGCGCACGATGCGCGTGTTGAAGGAGGCCATGACGAACGGGGCGGCCCACCGGCCACCGAGCAGGCTCCCGTCGAGCCGGTGCGGGGCGGGGTTGTCGCTGGGTTGACGGGTGTCCGGCTCGGCCTCGCGGTCGGGGGAGAGGCTGTAGGGGTCGCGCAGGACCTTCATCGTCGAGCGGTCGGACTTGACGGTGTCGGCGAGGCCGCGCATCGAGTCGATCGTGCCGCCCGAGACGCCGCCGCGGACGCGGACGACGGTCGTGACGTCGGCGAGCTCGCCCTCGCCGTCGGCCTGGACCCGGGAGTGCAGGAGCAGGACGCCGAGGTCGGAGGGCACCGAGTCGTAGCCGCAGGAGTGCACGATCCGCGCGCCGGTCTCCTGGGCGCGGGCGTCGGTCTCGTCGATGGCCTGGCGGGCGAACGTCGCCTCGCCGGTGAGGTCGGCGTAGTGGGTGCCGGCCGCGGCGCAGGCCGCGACCAACGGGAGGCCGTACTTCGCGTAGGGCCCGACCGTGGTGGCGAGCGCGGTCGTCGAGGCGGCCATCGCGTCGAGCGCGTCGCGGTCGGTCGAGTCGGCCACGATCAGCGGCCAGTCCGTGCCGGGGGCGGGCAGCGATGCGCGCAGCCGCTCGAGCTTGTCCCGGGACCGGCCGGCGAGGGCCACGCGGGTGCCGGTCGGGGTGTGGCGGGCGAGGTAGTCCGCCGTGAGGGCCCCGACGAAGCTGGTGGCGCCGTAGAGGACGACGTCGTGCACGCGCTCGCTCATGGACGGGCACGGTAGCGCCGGTCCCCGACGGCCGCCGTCCGCGTCACCCGGTGATCACGAACACGGGGTGCTGGGGGGCGATCGCGGCCAGCTCCTCGTCGGAGGCGTCGGCGCCCACGCCCTGGAAGAACGCGCCGACCTCCCAGGCCCACGTCACCAGGTAGGCCCGCAGGATCGGCACGATCTCGGCCGGGTCGGTGATCTCGCGGGCGGTGACCCGCTCGGTGCGGCGCCCGACGGTGAGCTCGGCCCAGCCGGAGACGCGCAGGTTGCGCACCCACTGGGTGTGGCCCCGGGCGGCGAGCAGGTAGCGGGTGCCGTCGAGCGTCAGCGGGTTCACCGGGGTCGTGCGCATCTCGCCGGTCGTGCGTCCGGGGACGCCCAGCACCGAGGAGCCCGCCAGGGAGAGGCCACGGCGGGTCAGGAACGCGACCAGCGGGTTCATGACGCGGCGGGTCACGAAGCCGGGCTGCTGGTAGTGGGTGCTCATCGGGATCGACTCCTCGGGCTCGGCCTTCGAGAGCGGCGCTCTCTGATGAGAGCAATGCTCTCGGTTTGCCACCGTGTTGTCAAGAGCAGTGCTCTCGCAAGTGTGCGATGCTCGTCGCCGTGCCCACCGCCCGTGAGCGCGCCCGAGCGCGGACCACCGAGTCGATCCTCGCGGCCGCCCGCAGCCAGCTCGCCGAGGTCGGCGCCGCCGCCCTCTCGCTGCGGGCGGTGGCGCGGGAGGTCGGGATGGTCTCCTCGGCCGTCTACCGCTACTTCCCGAGCCGCGACGAGCTCCTCACCGCGCTGATCATCGAGGCCTACGACGCGGTGGGAGAGGCCGCGGAGGCGGCACAGGAGGCCGCGGCGGGGCGCGCCCCGCGCGAGCGCTGGGTCGCCGTGTGGCGCGCGGTGCGCGTCTGGGCGCGGGCGCACCCCGCTCAGTACGCGCTGATCTACGGCTCGCCCGTCCCCGGCTACGCCGCCCCGCCGGACACGCTCCCGGCCGCGGGGCGCGTCGGGCTGGTGCTCGGCGGGATCGCCGTCGACGCGCACGTCGAGGGCCATCCCGACGACGACGTCGTGGCCGCGATGGCCCCCGACGTCGCGGACGCCCTCGGTATCGACCCGCGCCTCGCGCCCGCCGCGGTGACGGCGTGGACGGTGCTGTTCGGCACCGTCGGGTTCGAGCTGTTCGGCCAGTACGAGAACGTCGTCCTCGACCGCGATGCCTACTTCGACCATGTCGCGGGGACGGCGGCGTCGGCGGTCGGACTGCCCTGACGGGACGCGGCGTGAGCAGCAAGGTCAACAGCACACCACGCCCGCCGAGATCGCCGTCAGCGTGCCTGGAGTGCCCGTGACAACCCCGGCGGGGCACAAGCCTTCGCGATGGGCACTCGACGCATGCCGGAGTGCTCCCGGAGCTGCCTGACGTGCCGATGATCTTGGCGAAATGCTGCTGACGGGAGGGCTAGGCTCCACCTCGAGCGAAGGGGGGCGGACGTGGACCAACCGGCCGTCGCGGTCCGCGGCCTGACCAAGCGTTACGGCGACGTCGAGGCGGTCCGCGGGATCGACCTCGAGGTGGCCCGCGGGGAGACCTTCGGGTTCCTCGGCCCGAACGGCGCGGGGAAGTCGACCACGATCAACATCCTCTGCACCCTCGTCGAGCCGACCGGGGGGACGGCGGCCGTCGCGGGGCTCGACGTCGTCGCCGACCGCGCCGCCGTCCGCCGGCGCATCGGTCTGGTGTTCCAGGAGCCGACCCTGGACGGGCCGATGTCGGGGGAGCAGAACCTGCGCTTCCACGGCGAGCTCTACGGCGTCGACCGGCGCACCGCGGCCGCGCGGCGCGAGGAGGTGCTGCGCACCGTCGGGCTCTGGGAGCGGCGGGCCGACCCGGTGTCGACCTACTCCGGTGGCATGCGGCGGCGCCTGGAGATCGCCCGCGGGCTGCTGCACTCGCCGCAGGTGCTCTTCCTCGACGAGCCGACGATCGGGCTCGACCCGCAGACCCGCGCGTCGATCTGGAACTACCTGGCGCGGCTGGGGGAGGCCGAGACGATCGCCCTGGCGAGCGGAGCGACGGGTAGAGGTGTGACCGTCTTCGTCACCACGCACTACATGGACGAGGCGGAGAACTGCGACCGGATCGCGATCATGAACGAGGGCCGGATCGTCGCCCTCGACACCCCGGAGGCGCTCAAGGCACAGGTCGGGGCGGACCGCGTGGTCGTCGGCACGGACGACGACGAGGCGGCCCTCGTCGTCGTCCGGCGGGAGTTCGGGCTCGAGGCGGCGGTCCACGAGGGCGCGGTGACGGTGTCGGTGCCGATGGGTGCGGAGTTCGTGCCGCGGCTCTTCGCGGCGCTGACGGCCGACGGTGTGGGCGTGCGCTCGGTGGCGGTGACGCGGCCGTCGCTCGACGACGTGTTCCTCGCCCACACCGGGACGACGCTGCGGGACGCGGAGGCGAGCCGCGGGCCTTCGATGCACCCCGTGGCGATGCGGATGAGGGGGAGGTAGGACCGTGACCCAGGTGGAGGACCCGAGGGCGCTGCGCGTCGAGGCGGTGCGCGTCCCGCAGAGCGGGCTCGTCACCGAGGCGCGCGCGACGGCCGTGGTCTGGCAGCGCGAGATGATCCGGTTCGTCAAGGACCGGGCCCGGATCCTCTCGTCGTTGGCGCAGCCGCTGCTGTTCCTGTTCGTCCTGGGCAGCGGGCTGGGCTCGCTGCTCTCGAGCGCCGGCGGCCGCAGCGGCGGGGTGGCGCTGCCGACGTTCCTGTTCCCCGGGGTGCTCGCGATCTCGGTGCTGTTCACCGCCGCGTTCTCGGGTATCTCGATCGTCTGGGACCGCGAGTTCGGGTTCCTGCGCGAGATGCTCGTCGCCCCGGTGTCGACGACGTCGATCCTGGTGGGGAAGGCGGTCGGCGGGGCGACGGTCGCGACGCTGCAGTGCGTCCTGCTGCTCGCGCTCGCCGGCCTGGTCGGCGTGCCCTACGACCCGCTGATGTTCCTCGAGCTGCTCGTGCTGATCTTTCTCATGGCGTTCATGATCTGCTCGCTCGGGCTGATGCTGGCGGCCCGGCTCAAGCAGGTGCAGACGGCCATGCCGATGGTGCAACTGATCATCACGCCGCTGATGTTCCTGTCCGGGGCGCTCTTCCCGCTCGGGAACCTGCCGACCTGGCTGACGATCCTCACGCACGTCAATCCGATGACCTACGCCGTCGAGCCGCTGCGCCACGTCGTCTTCGATCGCCTCGACATCTCCGCCGCCGACCGGGCGCGCTTCGACCCGGGCATCTCCTGGGGCTCGTTCGCGGTCCCCACGTGGCTGGAGATCGTGCTGACGGTCGCGTTCAGCGTGCTGCTGCTCGGGCTGGCCGTCGGTCGGTTCCGCCGTACGGACTGAGGCGTTTCCGGCCACGGGTCGGGCGGTCATTCCCTCCGGCCGGGCGACGACGACCGTCACCCGGGACGCGCAGGAGGAGGACCGGTGGACGAGCCCGTGGACATCGAGCCCGAGCAGCTCGCGAAGGAGATCTCGGAGGGCGCCGACCGCGGCGGGCGCCGCATCGCCGTGGTGGAGTCGCTCACCGGTGGGCTCGTGTCGAGCGACCTGGCCGCCTCGCCCGGGTCCAGCGAGTGGTTCCGCGGCGGCGTCGTGGCCTACGACCGGAGCACCAAGCACGGGGTGCTGAGCGTGCCCGACGGGCCCGTGGTCGCCGAGCCGGCGGTCCGCGCCATGGCCGAGCGGGCCGCGGAGATGTTCGGCGCGGACATCGTCGTGGCCGTCAGCGGCGCCGGGGGACCGGACCCGCAGGACGACCAGCCGCCCGGGACGGTCTGGTTCGCGGTCGCCGACCGCGGCAGTATCGAGGCGTGGCAGCGTCGGTTCCCGGGGGAGCCGCCGGACATCCTGAAGGCCACCCGCGTCGAGGCGCTGCACGCCCTGCGCGGGCGCGTGACCACCGACGGCTGAGCTCAGCTGCCGAGCGGCAGGCCCAGCAGCGCGTTCTCGATGAGCTCGGGCAGCGCCGGGTGGATCCAGTACTGGCCCGTCGCGACCTCCTGGGCCTTCTGCCCGAACACCATGGCCTGCACCAGCACCTGGATCAGCGAGGAGGCCTGCGGGCCGAGGAAGTGTGCGCCGAGCAGCGTGCCGTCCGGGGCCGCGAGGACCTTCGCGAACCCGGTGGTGTCCTCCATGGCCCAGCCGAAGGCGACGTCGCCGTAGGCCTGGACCTTGACGACGTAGGGCGTGCCGCGGTCACGGAGGTCCTGCTCGCGCTGCCCCACCGAGGCGACCTGCGGGTGGGTGAACACCGCCGAGGGCACGAACCGGTGACTGGTGGCGCGCAGCGCGTCGGGGTGGAGCAGGTTGTGCTGCACGACGCGCGCCTCGTGGTTGGCGACGTGCTTGAGCTGGTAGGGGGAGCTGACGTCGCCGAGGGCCCAGATGCCCTCGACCGGGGTGCGCTGGTACTCGTCGACCTCGATGCGTCCGTCGTCGGTCAGCTCGAGGCCGGTCTTCGCGACGTCCATCCGGTCGCCGTTGGGACGCCGGCCGGTGGCGACGAGCAGCGCGTCGGCCTCGATGGTCTCGCCGTTCGGCAGGGTCAGCACGATCGTGCCGTCCCCGCGCTGCTCGGCCGCGGTCGGCTCGGCCCCCAGGTGCACCGTGAAGCGCTCCTGCGCGACGGCGGTGAACCGCTGCGAGACCAGCTCGTCCTGCTCGCGCAGCAGGGCCGGGCCGCGGGTGACGACGGTGATCTCGACGCCGAGCGCGTCGAAGACGTGCGCGAACTCCGCGGCGATGTAGCCGCCGCCGCAGATGATCATGCGGCGCGGGAGGTCGTCGAGGCGCATCACGTCGTCGGAGGTGTGGAACGGGACCCCGGACCCCGCGATCACCGGCGGCACCGTCGGGCGTGATCCGGAGGCGATGACGATGCGATCCGCGGTCACCGTGGTCGCCGCCGGGCCGTCGGTCGGGGCGACGGAGAGCTCGCGCTCGCCGGTGAAGGTCGCGTGGCCCTGGTAGAGCGTGATGTTGGAGCACTCGGTGTCGCGGTAGCGCCGACCGCCGGCCGAGATGGGGTCGATGCGCCCGAACACGCGGTCCCGGATGTCGGACCAGCGCACCTTGTCGATGGTCGCGTCGATGCCGTACATCCCGGCCTCGCGGACCGTCTCGGCGACGTCGGAGGCGTAGACGTACATCTTCGTCGGGATGCACCCGACGTTGAGGCACGTGCCCCCGAAGACGCCGTGCTCGACGATCGCGACGTCCTGGTCGTCGAAGCGGGAGTCGAGGATCGAGTTGCCCGAGCCCGAGCCGATGATGACGAGGTCGTGGTGCGGCACGACATCCACGCTACTGCGACGGCGCGTCGGGGGCGCGTGCGCGAAATGGGCACGCTCCGTCATCAGCGCCGCGACGACCGGTGACCGTCGACGAACGGTCCGCGAAACCGCCGGACGGCGCCGCTCACCGACCGCTCGTCGCGGTCTGCTCACCCAGCGGTGTCGTTTACCGCTCGAAATCGACCGTTCATCGTCGCTCGGCGGAGCGAACTCCGCGCGATCGCCTTGTCGGCCCCCGCCGCCTCTGGTCAGGTTCTGCTCCGTCAGGCGCAGACAGTTGCTCCATTCGACCCCCTCGGGGGACGCCCGGAGCAGCGGACGGTGAGGGGAGGGGTACATGCGGGGACGTGCGACGGCGGACCGGGTGCCTCACGGGACCGAGACCCCCGGGGACCGGCGGGGCCGCGCGGGTGGGCGGCACCGGGCGGCGCCCGCGCCCCGGACGGTGCGCCGCACGGCGGTGGCACGGCGGACCGTGCTGCTGGCCACGACGGGCGGCCTCGTCCTCGCGGTCGTCGCGGTCGGGATGGTCGGGCTCGGCGGGCGGAGCTCGGCGACCGTGACCCAGGGCGTCCCGACGGTCGTCGTCGCGGGCTCCCGGACGGGCGGCGACGCAGGCTCCGACGGGGACGGTCCGGGCAGCAGCGGCAGCGGCACCGGCAGCGGCGACGTCGAGCAGGGCCGCGTCGTCGGCGGTCAGCGGGGGACCACGACGGCCGCGCCGTGGGTCGTCTACCTCACCGACGCCTCGGGCTTCCAGTTCTGCGGCGGGACGCTGGTGACCCCGACCAAGGTCGTCACCGCGGCCCACTGCACCGCCTCGGCGCCCGACCGCAAGACCTTCGTCGTCGTCGGCCGCGACGACAAGCAGTCGAAGGCCGGCACCTCTGTCGCCGTCGCGAAGACCTGGGTGAGCCCGACGTTCACCTCCGTCGGCAGCGGCCTCGACGTCTCGGTGCTCACGCTCTCCGCGCCGGTCCGGCAGGCCACGCTGCCGCTCGCGAGCCCTGCGGACACCGCGCTCTACGCCCCCGCGACGGCGGCCACGATCTACGGCTGGGGCTCCACCTCGGAGAACGGCACGGCCTCGCGCTACCTCCTCGCCGCGACCGTCCCGATCCGCGACGACTCCTACTGCCGCTCGGGCGCGTCGAACTTCGACCCGAGCCTGCTGACCTGCGCCGGCTACGACGACGGCGGCGTCGACACCTGCCAGGGCGACTCCGGGGGGCCGCTGGTGGTCAGCGGCAAGCTCGTCGGCATCACGAGCTTCGGCGACGGCTGCGCGCGGGCGGGCAAGCCGGGTTACTACACCCGCGTGGGCCCGAACGCCGCGGTGATCGAGCGCCAGCTCGCGTGAGGCGTCCCCGCCGGGCGGGCAGGCCGGGCGGGGGACGAGGGCGGATCGGCGGGCAGGCCGGTCCGCCCTCAGACGTTCGACGCGGGTGCGCGTCAGCCGAACGGCGGCGGGGGGCGGCGGGGAAGGTAGTCGTACGCGGTGCACAGGGCGAGGTAGGCGTCCTCGTGCTCGCCCGCGGCGAGGTGGGCGCAGGCGGTGCGCACGGCGGCCGCGGACGCCTCGGTGGCCGGCGAGGCCCGCGGCGGCCGGTGGTGGTCCAGGGTCGCGCGGAGCATCCGCTCGAGGCGGCCGTCGCGGACGCCCATCGGCAGGTCACGCAGATCACCCAGGGCCTGCAGGCCGGCGACGACGGCCATGGGGAGCTCGAGCGGTTCGGCGTCGGCGGGCGCGGGGCGTACGGGGTGGGGCAGCGACACGTCGGGACCTTCCGGAGACCCCGACGGAGGAAGCGGCCCGGCAGGCGTCGACGCGCCGCTCCGGAACGGGCGCGGAGGGCGGCGGTCCGACGGGACGGAAGCCGGGTGTCGGGAGAGGCGGCGGCGCGGCGGCGGCTGCGTCATCAACCGCCCTCGTGAGATCCAGGTCACGGGCCTGGCGAGCAGATTCCCATGGTCAGAGGTGTCGCACAACGCTCGGCGGCTCACCGGCCCGCGTCACAGCCCGTCCTCATCGGCGCCAGGTAAGGTCACCCTTACCTGACAGCAGGAGGTTCCATGGCGTCCCCGACGGCACCAGCAACATCCCGACGCGGCGGCCCGGGCCACCGCCTGACCGTGCTCCGGACCGAACGGCTCACCCCGCACCTGGTCCGCGTCGTCCTCGGTGGTCCGGGCGTGGCCGGCATCCCCGACAACGGCTACACCGACCGGTACGTCAAGCTCGCCTTCCGCCGCCCCGGCGTGACCTACCCCGAGCCCCTCGACGTCGGGGTGGTGCGCGAGACGATGCCGCGGTCCGACTGGCCGATCATGCGGACCTACACGATCCGCTCCCTGGACCACGCCGCCGGCGAGATGGTCATCGACTTCGTCGTCCACGGCGACGAGGGGGTGGCGGGACCCTGGGCGCTCGCCGCGCAGCCGGGCGACGAGCTCGTCCTGCAGGGCCCGGGCGGCGCCTTCGCGCCCGCGGCCGACGTCGACGCCCACGTGCTGATCGGTGACCTGGCCGCGCTGCCTGCGATCGCCGCCGCCTGCGAGCGGGTCGCCCCGGGCACGCCCGTCCACGCCGTCCTCGAGGTCGACGGCCCCGACGACGAGCTGCCGCTCGAGTGCCCCGGGTCGCTCTCGGTGCGCTGGGTGCACCGCCGGGCGGGCGAGGAGCTCGTCGAGGTGGTGCGGGCCGCGTCGTGGCCCGAGGGTCGCGTCCAGGTGTTCGGGCACGGGGAGACGAGCGCGATGAAGGCGCTGCGCGGCTACCTGCGCGACGAGCGCGGCGTGGAGCGCGAGCTCGTCTCGATCTCCGGGTACTGGCGCCGCGGCCTCGACGAGGAGGCGTTCCAGGCCGACAAGCGTGCAGGGGGCGGCGTCGCGGCCTGAGCCGGCCGTCGCCCACATCTCAGCGCTCGATGAGATGTCGGGGGGCGCGCCCGGTTAGGGTCGCCTCCCGTGAGCTTCCCCTTCTCGGCCGTCGTCGGCCACCCGGACCTGCGGCTGGCCCTGCTGCTCTCGGCCGTCGACCCCGGGATCGGCGGCGTGCTGGTGCGCGGGGAGAAAGGGACGGCGAAGTCGACCATCGTGCGCGCGCTCGCCGCGCTGCTGCCCGAGGTCACGGTGCGCGCGGGCGACCGCTTCGGGGTGGACGTCGACGCGGGCGAGGAGAGCCCGGACGGCCCGTTCGGCCCGGACGCCCCCGTCGAGCGGCGTCCGGCGCGGCTCGTGGAGCTCCCGGTGGGGGCCTCGGAGGACCGGCTGATCGGCTCGCTGGACCTGCAGGAGGTCCTCGCCCACGGCCGCGGCTCGGTGGCGCCGGGCCTGCTCGCCGCCGCGCACCGCGGGGTGCTCTACGTCGACGAGGTCAACCTGCTGCACGACCACCTCGTCGACCTGCTCCTCGACGCC
>JAVXWR010000357.1:0-2883 GCA_032230725.1 Actinomycetota bacterium | reverse complement strand
CGCGTCGAGGGCCTCCCCGACGCCGAGGCGGTACAGCTCGCGGGTGCCGTTGGCCGAGAGCGCGACGGCCGCGCCGACCTCGCGCAGCTCGTCGGCGCGCTCGTAGAGGTCGACCGCGATCCCGGCGCGCTGCAGGGCGATCCCGAGCGTCAGCCCGCCGATCCCTGCCCCGACGACAGCGACCTTCACCCCGATCACCTCCGCTCGACCTCGAACAGCGTGGGTCGAGCGTGACACAGCCCATCCCGGAGGAAAAAGAGCAGAATTGCGCACGATTGAGATGCTGTGCGTCATGAATCGGGGCGGGCCCCCGGTGGGCGCGCAGCACCATCGGTGGGCGCCCGCCGCGGGAAGCCCTAGCGTGGGCGCCGCCGAGATCGAGGAGGAGCCATATGGCGAGCACGGACCCGACCACGATGCGTGCCGTGCTGGGGCACTTCCCCTCGGGCGTCACCATCGTCACCGGCGCCGTCGACGGCGTCCCGGCCGGGTTCACCTGTCAGTCGTTCTCGTCGCTCTCGCTCGACCCACCGCTGGTGCTGATCCTCCCCGGCCGGAACTCGTCGTCCTGGCCGAGGATCGAGGCGACCGGGCGCTTCTGCGTCAACGTCCTCGCCCAGGACCAGGGGGAGCTCTCCACGACGTTCGCGAGGTCCGGGACCGACAAGTTCGCCGGGGTGGCGTGGCGGCCGTCGGACCTGGGCTCGCCGATCCTCGCCGGCGCCACCGCCTGGATCGACTGCACCCTGCACGCCTGCCACGACGGCGGGGACCACCTCATCGTCGTCGGCGCCGTCCACGACCTCGCGGCCGAGGAGGCACCCCCGCTGGTCTTCCACCGCGGCGCCTACGCGCGGACAGAGGGTGCCTAGGGGCGCCGGAGGCGCACCGGCCCCCGCGCGGTCGCCGGGTCCACCACCTGACCCTGCTGCGTCATCTCCAGCTCGCCCGCCTCGACCAGCCGTGCGGCCACCCGGCGGGCCGGGTCCATGAGCGGCCGCCAGTCCTCCGGGTCGACCCGGCGCGCCACCTCCGACGGGCAGATCGTCTTCCCGCCGCGGGCGTCGAGCAGCTCGGTGATCGCGTTCTCCAGGGCCCGCTCCCTGTCCACGTCGCCGGGGGTACCCACCTGCCACCGTCCCGTGGGTGGTCCTGGACCCGGGCCCGACGCCGTGAGGTGATCGTCGGCGTGCACCCCTTCCGCCAGGTCGACGTGTTCACCGACGAGCTCACCGCCGGCAACCCTGTCGTGGTCGTCCACGACGCGGACGACATCACCGACGTACAGATGGCGGCGTTCGCGTCCTGGACCAACCTCTCCGAGACGACCTTCCTGCTGCGCCCGACGGTGCCCGGCGCCGACTACCGGCTGCGAATCTTCACGCCCGCCCGCGAGCTGCCGTTCGCCGGCCACCCGACGCTCGGCTCGGCGCGCGCGTGGCTGGACGCCGGGGGAGTTCCAGGTGGTGACGGCGGCCTGGTGCAGGAGTGCGGTGCCGGGCTGGTGCGGGTGCGGGCGGGGGACCGGCTCGCCTTCGCCGCGCCCCCGCTCGTGCGCTCCGGTCCCGTCGATCCCGCCGACCTGGCTCTGATCACGACGGCGCTCGGGACGGACGACGTCGTCGACGCGGCCTGGGTGGACAACGGTCCGGGCTGGGTGGCGCTCCTGCTCCCGGACGCCGAGACCGTGCTGCGCCTCGAGCCCGACCTGCGCGCGCTCGCGGCCGGCGAGACGACCCACGCCGTCGGAGTCGTCGGACCGCATCCGTCCGGCCGCGAGGCGGCGTTCGAGGTGCGGGCGTTCGTGCCGGCGATGGGCGTGGGCGAGGACCCGGTCACGGGCTCCCTGAACGCCGGTCTCGGGATGTGGCTGGTCGAGGCCGGGCACGCCCCGCCGTCGTACGTCGCCGCCCAGGGCACCGTGCTCGGGCGCCGCGGGCGGGTGTACGTCGAGCACGCCGAGGGTGAGGTGTGGGTCGGCGGCGACACCGTCGTCGGCGTCGTCGGGACGGTCGCGCTCTGACGCGCAGCGGCGCTGCCCGCGGCGCACGGTCCGTTCAGGTGCGGTCGCGCGCGGGCAGGGCGTGCACGAGGACCGCGCGCACCGAGCCGTCGCGCATGGGGTGCGCCGGGTCGAGGTGCTCCTCGGCGAACCCGGTCCGGCGGGCCACGGCACGGCTCGCCGCGTTCTCCGGGTCGATCAGCAGCTCGAGCCGGTCGACCGACCGGGCGTCGAAGGCCCAGGCCACGACCACGCCGAGCGCGTCGGTGACGTACCCACGGCCCCGCGCCCACGGCGCGCACCAGTAGCCGATCTCGCCGAGCCCGTCGCGGACGTGCAGCAGCGCCATGCTCGCGGCCACCGCCCCCGGCACGTCGATCCCCTCGACGCAGAACGAGGCCCCGTCCTCGGCGGCCACGTCGCGGACGTGGTGGGCGAGGAACCAGTTCGCGTCCTCGCGGCGGTACGGCGAGGGCACCGTCGTGAACCGCTGGATCTCCGGGTCCTGGCAGGCGAGGAAGATCGCCTCGGCGTCGTCGGGTCGCCAGGGCCGGAGCCGGGTGCGGGCGCCGACGAGCACGGGAGGGTCCTCCATCCCCGCAGGATGACCCGCGACGATGATCGGTGGCCATGGAGATCGCCGACCTCGCCGACCGGCACCGCGACGCCGCCGTCGCCCTCTGGCACGGCGTCGGCCTGACCCGCCCGTGGAACGACCCGGCCGCCGACCTGGAGCGCGCCCTCGCCGGGCCGTCGTCGACGGTCCTCGGGGCGCTCGATGAGGACGCAGCCTCCTCGGCACGGTGACGGTCGGTCACGACGGTCACCGTGGCTGGCTCTCCTACCTCGCGGTCCCCGGACCGCACCGCGGCGAGGGGATC
>JAVXWR010000356.1:0-3358 GCA_032230725.1 Actinomycetota bacterium | reverse complement strand
CGCGTCGAGGGCGACGAGGACGAGGCCGCCGCACCCGTCGTCGTCGGGACCGAGCAGCAGCATGCCCCCGGCCTCCTCGACGCGTTCGGCGGCGTCCGCGGCGTCCTCGACGGCGAAGTAGAGCGTCCAGCCGGGCGGGCTGCCCTCGGGGCCGCCGATCCCGGCCACCCGGCGGCCGTCCGCGATCGCCACCGCCTCGTGGTGCCCGGCGGCGCCCTCGCCGGTGAACGACCAGCCCAGGACGTCGCCGTAGAACGCGGTGATGCCGCCCGGCTGCTCGCCGGTCGTGAGGTCAGCCCAGCAGGGCATGCCGTCGGCCATGACCACCACCCGTCGTCACCGAGTGTGGGGCGGACCGGGACCGGACGCACGACGACCCCCGCCGCAGCCGACGGGGGTCGTGGGTCCTGGAGTGGAGCTGAGGGGAATCGAACCCCTGACCTACTCGATGCGAACGAGTCGCGCTACCAACTGCGCCACAGCCCCGACGGACGTGAACTCTAGCAACCACCGCGGCCCGGCCCCGCCCCCGGGTGGTCGCCCACGGACCCGTCGGGGGAGGCAGGTTCCGTGGACGGCCACCCGGAGGCGGGCCCGGGCGCGCGGGGTCAGGCGCCGGCGGCCACGCGCCGGTAGGCGGGGACGCGGGAGTCCGAGAGGTCGTGGAAGTCGGGGTGCTCCTCGCTGTCGGCGACGAGCTCCATGCCGTCGGGCACCGCGGGGGCCGGGGCGCGTGGGGCGACCCAGCGCGGGGCGGGCACGTCGAGGTCGTCGAGGTCGTCGTGCTCCTCGTGGTCGTCGTACCCGGCGGGACCGTCGCGCCCGTCGTCGAACCCGTGGTCCTCGTCGACCCCGTCGACGGCGCCCCACTGCGGCACCTGCGCGAGGCGCGCCTCGTGCTCGGCCTGGCGGTCACGACGGGCCTCGAGCGCGCGGCGCTCGCCGGTGAGGCGGGCGAGGCGGCGCCGGCGGAGCTCGTCCTCGATGCGCGTCTGGCGGCGCAGGAACACGAGGTAGCCGACCAGCCCGAGGTCGGTGACGACGTGCAGCCACCACAGCACGGGCGTCACGACGAGGGCCGCGAGCAGCGAGAGCACCGCGATCGCGATCAGCCCCACGGCCACCCGCTGCCGGAAGGTGTAGCGGGCGTGCGCCGCGGCGGCCGCGGCGTCGGCGTCGAACCCGCCACGCCCCGGACGGTAGGACCGCCGGTGGGCGTCGTCCCCGGTGTACCCGTCGTCGAACTCGTCGTCGTGAGCCTCGGTCGCGAGGCGTCCTTCGTCGCGGTCGTCCATGCCCTCGTCCTCCCCGGCGTCGTCCCGGAACGGTCTGCGGCCCCGGCCGCGATCGAGGACGCGGCCCTCCGGCGCGTCAGCGCCCGCCGCGTCGGTGTCCGCCGGGTCGACGGTGTCGGCCCCGTCCGTGGTGTCTGCCGCGTCGGCGGCGTCGTCCGCGTCCGCGGTGTCGCGCATCCCGGCGCCGACCCGCTGCGGCGCCGCCGTGATCACGGTGGCGACGGACGCGGCGGAGCGCTCCGGCCGGGTGAGCACGCGCGAGTTCAGGTGCGCCTCGGCCGGCTGCGGCACCATCTGGCGCCGGCGGGCCACCACCGGCACGAGGACGGCCAGCCACGCCACCACGAGCGCGGTGAACACCAGTGAGCTCGGCACCGTGCGCCCTCCTGAGACCCCGTCACTCCCCCGACCACAGGACCGGACTCCCAGGGTCCGGTCCCCTCGGTCCGGCCCCGCGGGGGCCTGACCGACGCTCGCCACGCTAGTCACACGAGTCCCATCCGCCCCGTAGCCGACACGGCGTGTCGTGCGCGAACCGTGACGACGACCCTCCAGTGAGGGAAGCAGTGTGGCGAACGCGAGGGCGGTGACCACTCGATCGACTGTCGAAACATGGACTTCGTTGGGCCGTGTGGGTGCTCGACCTCGGGTCGAGGCCCGTGTGGGGGTCGAGGGACCCGGCCGGGACCGCGATCAGGCCCGGGAGGCTCGTCCCGCCCGCAGCACGCGCCCGACGAGGCCGTCGGGGAGCACGTCCTCGGCGGTGACCGCCAGGACGACGTGGTCGCGCCAGTCGCCGTCGACCTCGAGGTAGCGCTTGAGCAGCCCCTCCTCGCGGAAGCCGAGCTTGCGGAGCACCCGCAGGCTCGCCGCGTTCTCGGGGCGGACGGTGGCCTCGATGCGATGCAGCCCGACGCGGGAGAAGCAGTGGTCGACGGCGAGCGCCACGGCCGCCGTCGTCACCCCGCGACCGGCGTGCTCGGCGGACACCCAGTAACCGACGTAGGCCGAGAGGAGCGGCTCGCGCACGATGTTGCCGACGACGACCTGGCCGCAGAACCGGCCGTCGATGGTCAGCGCGTAGGGCAGCGCCGTGCCGGCCCGCCCCATGGCGCGCAGCGTCCCCCAGCGTCCCGGCCACTCGACGAGCGCGTTGTGGTCGACCCAGCGTCCGGGCGGCACCGGCTCCCAGGGGGTCAGGTAGGCCTCGTCGCGCAACCGCAGGCGCGACCACTCCCGGCCGTCACGGAACCGGACCGGGCGCAGGGACACGACCCCGGCCGGGGTGCGCAGTTCGCGCAGCCGGTCGGGCCAGCCGGGGTGACGGCCCGTGGGACGCGTCCCTCCCCAGATCGGCACGACCATGCCGGGAGTTGTAGCAGGGCGCACGCGCTACCGCGGCGCCAGGAACGCCACCCGCACCGCGTCGTCGAGCCCGGCCTCGGTGACGTCCTCGTCCAGCACGATCAGCGCGTTCGCCTCGGCCAGCGACGAGAGCAGGTGCGAGCCCGCCGTCCCGAGCGGCTGGGCCAGGTAGTCCCCGCTCGTGCGGTCGCGCAGCAGCTGCCCCCGGACGTAGCTGCGGCGCCCGGGCCGCGACGACACCGGAGAGAGCAGCCGGGCGGTCACCTCGCGGCGGTGCAGCTCCGGGCGGCCCAGCGCCAGGCGTACCAGCGGGCGCACGAGCACCTCGAACACGATCAGCGCCGACGTCGGGTTCGCGGGGAGCAGGAACGTCGGGATCTCGTCGTGGCCTAGGCGTGCGAAGACCTGCACCGAGCCGGGGTGCATCGCCACCCGGGAGGTGTCCACCGGGCCCAGGTCGCCGAGGGCCGCCGCGACCGCCTCGCCGTGCTCGCCGCCGACAGCGCCGGACACGAGCACCACCTCGGCCAGCCCGAGCCGCGCCTCGACGGCCTCGCGCACCAGCGCCGGGTCACTGCCGACGATCCCGATCCGGGTGACCTCGGCGCCCGCGTCGCGCGCCGCGGCGGCCAGCGCGTAGGAGTTCACGTCGACGACCTGGCCGGCGCCGGGCGTGCGGTCGACGTCGACGAGCTCGT
>JAVXWR010000346.1:0-8545 GCA_032230725.1 Actinomycetota bacterium | reverse complement strand
CCTGGCTGGTGGAGCCCGAGGCGTTCGTCGTGGAGAAGTCGTCGGTGGGTTCGCCGCTGGGCAGGTGCGAGACGAACGCCGAGACGTCGGTGCGCACGACGCTGCGGCCGTCCTCGGCCCGGACCTTCACCGCGTCGTCGCGCGCCACCACGCGCTCGCGGCCGTCCCCGGGCCGATGGTCGTACACCCCGGCCTCGATGGCCCGCAGCAGCGTCGACTTCCCGTGGTACCCGCCGCCGACGACCAGCGTGACGCCCTCGGGCACGCCGAGGCCGCTGACGTCGCCGGAGTTGGGGGTCGGGATCGTCACCCGCAACGACTCCGGGGAGCCGAACCGAGTCGCGCCCTCCAGCGGCCGGTCGTCCACCCCGGAACGCCGCGGCAGCACCGCGCCGTCCGCGACGAACGCGACGAGCCCGCGGTCGGGCAGGGCGGCCCGGAGCGCGACCGCGTCCTCGACGGTGGTGACGAACTCCCGGGCCGCGCGGCGGTCGTCGTCGGGGAGGTCGTCCCAGCGCAGCGCCGCGACGGCGGCCGGCAGCGTCCCGCCGAGCAGCGTCGCCGCCTCCCGCCCGAGGATCCGGCGCTTCGGACCGGGCATCGGGACGCCCAGCTCGACGGTGACGGTGCCGCCGGCGTCGATCCGGCCGGCGCTGCGCTCGAGGACCTCGGGGCCGCCCGCGTCGACGTGCACCGGGGTGCCGCGCAGCGCCGCGCGCAGCCGGTGGAGCAGGAACCCGGCGAGTGCCCGGCGGCGGTCCGCCGTCGTCGTCAGCTCCGCCGGGGCCGCCCCGGGCAGCGTCACGCGGACCCGCGAGGGCGGGGCGAAGGGGTCCGCCTGGACGCGCACGACGGTCAGGGTCGCGCTGTCCGCCCCGCTCGCCCCGTCCAGCGGCCAGTCCCCGACCAGCGACTTGTAGCGGCCGTAGCTCTGGCCGTCGAGTCCGCGCAGGGTCGCCGTCAGGTCGTCGTGGCGGGGCATGGCGGCCAGGGTGCCCGAGACGCGGCCCGGGCATGTGGGCGGTGGGAGGATGGCGGATGTGATCATCCCGGTCGCCTGGGTGCTCGGCGTCGCCGCGTGCGCGTGGTCGCTGTGGTGCGCCGTGTCGGCGGCCGTGGACCAGGCGCCCACGTACTGGCACCGCCTGACCCTGCTCGGGCTCGAGGTCGTCGCGGTGCTCCAGGCCCTGGTGGCCGTGGTGGTGCTGATCGTGGTCGGCGGGCGCGGCGCCGGGGCCGTCGCGGAGATCGTCGGCTACCTCGTCGCCGTGGTGATCACGCTGCCGATCGGGGCGGCGCTGGCGTACGGGGAGCGCACGCGGTACGGGTCGGTGGTGCTCGCGATCGCGGGCGTCACGCTGGCGGTGCTGGTGCTGCGCACGACACAGGTCTGGGAGGCGACACGTGTCTGACCCTGCGGCGACGACCGGGCGGCGGCGGATCAACAGCGGGCCGGGCGTGGTCCTGCTCGTGGTGTACGTGATCTTCGCGATCTCGGCGGGAGCCCGGGCGGTCTTCCAGCTCGCGGTGCAGTTCCACGTCGCCCCCCTGGCCTACCTGCTCTCGGCCTTCTCGGCGGCGGTGTACATCGTGGCCGCCGTCGCGATCGGCCGCGAGCGCCGTCGGCTCGCGCTGACCGCGGTGTGGATCGAACTGGTGGGCGTGGTCGTCATCGGGCTGTTCACCGTCGTCGCCCCGCAGGAGTTCGCCGACGCCACGGTCTGGAGCGACTTCGGCATCGGCTACGGCTTCGTCCCGCTGATCCTCCCGATCCTGGGCCTCGTTTGGCTGTTCCGAGCCCGCGAGTCCTAGTTGTCGACCGATCGGTCCTGTTAGCGTACCGAGCCATGGAGACCCGCACCCTCGCGACGCCCGAGGTCGACCTCGTCCACGACGTCGTGGGGCCCCTCCCGCCCGCCGACGGGCGCCCCCCGCTGTTCATGATCGGCCAGCCGATGGACGCCTCCGGCTTCTACGCCCTGGCCTCCCACCTGCCCGACCGCACCGTCGTCACCTACGACCCTCGCGGGCTCGGCCGCAGCGTCCGCCACGACGGCCTCGACACCAGCGACCCCGAGGTGCAGGCGGGCGACCTCCACGCCCTCGTCACCGAGCTCGGCGTCGGCCCCGTCGACGTGTTCGCCTCCAGCGGTGGCGCGGTGGCCGGGCTGGCGTGGATCACGATGTTCCCCGACGACGTGGCCACCCTGGTCGCCCACGAGCCGCCGATCTTCGGGGTGCTTCCCGACGCCGACGCCACCGCCCGCGCGTTCGACCGGGTCCACGCCGCGTACGTCGAGCGCGGGTGGGGCGCGGGCATGGCGGCGTTCATCGGGTTCACGTCGTGGGCGGGAGAGGTCACCGACGAGTACTTCGCGCAGCCGCTGCCTGACCGGGCGGCGTTCGGGATGCCCACCGACGACGACGGCAGGAGGGATGACCCGCTGCTCTCCGACCGGGCGATCTCGGTCGTGCGGTACGAGGTGGACCTGCACGCCCTCGAGAAGGCGCCGACCCGCATCGTACTCGCGGTCGGCGAGGAGTCCGCCGGAGTGTTCCCGGGACGGTGCGCGACGGCGCTGGGGGCGTCGCTCGGCCAGGAGCCGGTGGTCCTCCCCGGCGGCCATGGTGGCTTCTCTGCCGAGGAGGGGCCGTGGCCCGGGCAGGCGACGGCCTTCGCGGAGCGGCTGAGAGCTGCGCTCATGTGAACGGATTTCATCGCTGGGACGGCCACATTCGTTCACATGGGCGTCAGCCCAACCCGGTCCCCTCGACCCCCCGGCGCCAGTAGCCGTCGAGGTCGATCCACTCGCTGGGCAGCAGGTCCCGCAGGCGGCGGCGCACCGGGCGCAGCGCCGACGCCTCGGCCCCCATCCACACCAGGCCGTCACCGTGAGGACGTTCCCACGAGGCGACGGTGTCGCCCAGCAACGTCGTCGTCCCCGGCTCCGCGCCGTCGCGGGGCAGCCACCGGACCTCCACACCGGGCGGCCCGGCGAGCGCCTGCTCCTCCCCCGCGTCGGCGACCTCGATCAGGACGAGCCCGGACGCGTCGGCCGGCAGCGAACCGAGCCAGCGGGCCAGCGCCGGCAGCGCGGTCTCGTCGCCGCCGAGCAGGTACCAGTCGCGCGGCTCGACGACGAGTGAGGACCGCGGCCCGTAGAGCCACAGCGCACCGTGGGGCTCCTCGACCCAGCGGCCCGCGAGCCCGGCGCCGTGGCGCACGAAGTCCACCTCGACGACGTCCTCGTCCACCGCGCGCAGCGTGTACTCCCGGTAGGGCCGCGGCCTGCCCGCGGGCGGCGCGACGAGCCCGCGGGGCCCGATCTCCGGGCGCCCCGGCTCGGCGCCGGGCTCGAGGGGGAAGAAGAGCTTGGCGTGGTCGGTCGGGCCGGTGACCGGCAGGGCGGCGACCGCACCCGTCGTCGTCGCCCGGAACCGCACCCGCCGCATCCGCGGCGTCACGTCGCGGGCGTCGACGACCTCGACCCGCACCGGCTCGACGTCGTGGACCACCTGCGCGATGACGGCGGCGTTGCGGACGACCATGGCCGTCACGTTAACGGCGGGTGTTCACCCGTTGTCGCAGGCCCGGAACCCGCGCGCCACGGCAGTAGGGCAGCATCGCCGCTCGTGACCGCACAGCAGACGGACGCCGCGGCCCCCCACGACGCCGCTCTCCACGACCCGGTGGCCCGGACCGGCCACGTCCCCGGTCTGGTGGCGAGCCCGTTCCCGCCGATCGCCGACTACGGGTTCCTCTCGGACTGCGAGACCACGGCGCTCGTCGCACCCAACGGCGCCGTCGAGTGGCTGTGCCTGCCGCGGATGGACTCGCCGAGCGTGTTCGGGGCGGTGCTCGACCGGGACGCGGGCACGTTCCGGGTCTCGCCCGACGGCGTCGACGTGCCGGCCGCGCGGCGCTACGTGCCGGGGACGATGGTCCTCGAGACGACGTGGTGCACCCGGACGGGCTGGCTGCAGGTGCTCGACGTCCTGCTGATGGGGCCGTGGCACCACGAGGGCGAGCGGTCCGGCTCCCACCGGCGTGCACCGACGGACTACGACGCCGACCACGTGCTGCTGCGCGTCGCGCGCTGCCTGTCGGGGCAGGTGCAGCTGCGCATGGAGTGCGCCCCGATGTTCGACTACGGGCGGACGCCGGCGACCTGGTCCTACCCCGACGGCGGGTACCGCACGGCCCGCGCGGAGGGCGCCGGGTCGTCGTTGCTGGTCACCACCGACACCAACGTCGGCTTCGAGGGCGCCCACGCCACGTCGCGCACGCTGATCAAGGAGGGCGAGTGGCGCTTCGTCGCCCTCTCCTGGAGCGAGCACGCGCCGCCGTCGACCGTCGACGAGGCCCTGGACCGGATGACCTGGACCGAGCACCACTGGCGCCACTGGCTCGACCGCGGCGACTTCCCCGACCACCGCTGGCTGCCCTACCTGCAGCGCTCGGCCCTGACGCTGAAGGGGCTGACCTTCGGCCCGACCGGCGCGATCGCGGCGGCGGCCACGACGTCGCTGCCCGAGACACCGGGCGGCGAGCGGAACTGGGACTACCGCTACTCCTGGATCCGGGACTCGGCGCTGGCGCTCTGGGCGCTCTACGCGCTGGGCTTCGACTGGGAGGCCAACGACTTCTTCTACTTCGTCGCCGAGGCGGCCGAGGCCGCGGCCGGGCAGCTGCAGATCATGTACGGGGTCGACGGGCGGTCCCGGCTGGACGAGGAGGTCCTCGGCCACCTCGACGGCTACGAGGGCGCGTACCCGGTCCGCATCGGCAACGGCGCCTACGACCAGGCCCAGCACGACGTGTGGGGCGCCGCGGTCGGGGCGATCTACCAGTACGTCCGCAGTCGGGACCGGCTCGACGACCGGCTGTGGCGCATCGTCGTGACCCAGGTCGAGGCGGCGCTGGAGAACTGGCGCGGACCGGACCGCGGGCCGTGGGAGGTGCGCGGCGAGCCGCAGCACTTCACGACCTCGAAGATCACCTGCTGGCTCGCCGCCGACCGCGGCGCCCGGCTGGCGGCACTGCGCGGCGACGCCAAGCGCGAGGACCGGTGGGCGCGGGCGGCCGCGGAGATCCGGGACGACGTGCTGACGCACGCCGTCGACGACCGCGGCGTGCTCTGCCAGCACTACGGGACGACGGCCCTGGACGCGTCGCTGCTGCTGATGCCGATCGTCGGGTTCCTCTCCCCCGACGACCCGCGCTGCCGGGCGACGGTGCTCGCGATCGCCGACGAGCTCACCCAGGACGACCTGGTGCTGCGCTACCTCGTCGAGGACACCGACGACGGGCTCTCCGGCGAGGAGGGCACGTTCACCATCTGCTCGTTCGCGCTGGTGTCGGCGCTGGCGGTGATCGGCGAGGTGGAGCGGGCGACGGCGCTCTGCGAGAAGCTGCTGGCCTCGGCCTCGTCACTGCACCTCTACGCCGAGGAGATCGACCCGCACTCGGGCCGGCACCTCGGCAACTTCCCGCAGGCGTTCACCCACCTCGGGCTCATCCAGGCCGTGATGAACATCGTGCGGGCGGAGAAGAAGGCGGCCCGGCGCTAGCTCCACGTCGGCTCATCGGCCCCCGGCTCGTGGGCCGGACCCGCCCACCGGCCGCCGAACACGGGCGGCGGCACCTCGAGGCGGCCGAACGACTGTCGTACTGGCTCGACCGGCGGCGCCTCGGTGACCAGGTCGGGGTGCGCCCACAGCCACTCCGCCGTGCGCGCCAGCGCCAGCTCGCGGATCGAGCCGCCGCGGGTCGGCCGCTCCGCGAGGCCCAGCAGCGCCGACGCCGCGGCGAGGTAGCCGGTCGCGTGGTCGAGCGCCTGGGCGGGCAGCGCGCCGGGACGCTCGTCGGTCCCGCAGGCCACCGCGATACCGGACGCCGCCTGCACGATGCTGTCGAACCCGCGCCGCCCCGCCCACGGGCCCGTCCAGCCCCAGGCGTCCAGCCGGACGACGACGAGCTCCGGGCGCCGCGCGAGCAGGTCTTCGGGCGCGAGTCCGAAACGGTCGAGCGCGCCCGGCCGGTAGCCGGTGACGACGACGTCGGCGGTGTCGGCCAGCTCCCGCAGCCGCGCGTCGGCGGCATCGAGGAACGTCGTGCGCTTGCCGAGGCCGGTGTCGGCGTGCTGCGCGGCGATCTCGGGCAGCTGCGGCGGGTCGACCCGCAGCACGTCCGCCCCGGCGAGCGCGAGGGTGCGGGTGGCGACGGGGCCGGCGATCACGCGGGTGAGGTCCAGGACGCGGATCCGGGTCCCGACGCCGGGCGTGGGCACCTCGGTGCGCAGGACCGTCACCAGGGGTTCGCCGGCGACGGCCCGGCCGGGTCCCGACGACGACCACGTGGCGCGGTCGCGCACGGCGACCGCGATCCCGCCGGCCGCCGTGACGACGTCCTCCACCTCGTCGGCGCGACGGGTGGCGAGCGTGGCGGCGAGGTCATCGGGCCCCGCCTCGTCGGGGAGGCCCAGGGCGCCCAGGAGGCGGGCCCGGTGGTGCGGGTAGTTCGCGTGGGTGCGGACCCAGCTGCTGGTGGAGTCCCCGTCGGTCCGCTCGCCCCCGCCGGCCCGCCAGAACCCCGACAGCGGCGCGAACCCGCCCGGGGCCTCGCCGTCGAGACGCATCAGCTGGTCGGCGCGGAAGGAGCTGCCGACGAGCGCGGCGTCGATCTCCGGCATCGGCGCACCGTGCAGCAGTGCCGCCGCCCCGGCCGCAGCGGCGACCGAGGCCTGCGCCAGCGGGTCGACCGGGAGTGGCGAGGTCAGGCCGGTCGAGTCGCCCACCCAGCGGGGAGCCGGCGGCGGGGCCGCGGTGTCCAGTCGGGTCCAGAGATCACGCAGCGCCACGTCGCGGGGGTCGTCCACGAGGTGAGGATGCACGACAGTGGGGCCCATGAGTGACCTCCGGGAGCGGCTCGTCGCCGCGGTCGGTGCCGCGCACGTCCTCGACGGTACCGACGAGACGGCCCGCGACCTCGCCCACGACGAGGCCCTCGCCGTCCCCCACGGCACCCCGGCCCACGTGGTCCGGCCGGGCAGCACCGCCGAGGTCGTCGCCGTGGTCACCGCCGCCCGCGAGGCGCACACCCCGCTCGTCCCCCGCGGCTCCGGCACCGGGCTCTCCGGTGGCGCCAACGCCCCCGGCGGCGCCGTCGTCGTCGCCTTCGACCGCATGGCCGCCATCCGCATCATCGACTCGACCGACCACGTCGCCGTCGTCGAGCCCGGGGTGTCCCTCTCCCGGCTCGACGCCGCCGCCCGCGAGCACGGCCTCACCTATCCCGTCCGGCCCGGCGAGCAGAGCGCGAGCCTCGGCGGCACCGTCGCGACCAACGCCGGCGGGATGCACGCGGTCCGCTACGGGGTGACCCGCGCCCACGTCGTCGGGCTCGAGGCGGTGCTCGCCGACGGGACCGTCGTCCGCACCGGCGGCCGGATCGCGAAGGTCTCCAGCGGCTACGACCTGACCCAGCTGCTCACCGGGTCCGAGGGCACCCTCGCGCTGATCACCGAGGTCACGGTCCGCCTCCAGCCCCACCTGCCCGTGCACCGCACCGTGCTCGCCCCGTTCCGCGACCTGGCGACGACGACGGCCGCCGTCGCCCGCGTCGTCGGGAGCGGGCTCGCGCCTGCACTCTGCGAGTACCTCGACGACCCGACGATGGACGCGGTCTGCGCGGCGGCCGACCTCACCCTCGGCGTCCCCGACGACGTCCGCGCCGCCGCGGACGCCTACCTGCTCGTCGAGCTCGTCGGGCGCCGGGAGGAGCGCGTCGAGGAGGACCTCGTCGAGCTCGGCGCGCTGCTGTCCGAGCACGGGGCCCTCGACGTCTACGCCCTCCCCGACGGGTCCGCCCGCCGCCTCGTCGCCGCCCGCGAGCAGACCTTCTGGACGATCAAGGCACGGGGCGCGGACGAGATCGTCGACGTCGTGGTGCCGCGCTCGGCGCTCGCCGAGTTCCTCGCCCGGGCCCGCGCGGCCGGCGAGCGGCACGGCGCCCGGGTCCTCGGCTGCGGGCACCTCGGTGACGGCAACGCCCACCTCGCGGTCTTCCAGCCGGACGACGAGGCCCGGCACGCCACGCTCCACGAGGTCCTCGCCGCCGGGGTCGCGCTGGGCGGGGCGGTCTCGGGCGAGCACGGCGTCGGGCGGGCCAAGGCCGGCGCGCTCGCGGAGCTCGGCGACCCGGGCGCGCTCGCGGTGATGCGCCGGCTCCGCGCCGGCCTCGACCCGGACGGCCTGCTCAATCCGGGGTGCGGGCCGATCTCGTGAACGACGGTTTCCTGACCTCCAGTGTCTGCAGAGAGACTTTTCTGACGCGGGGTCAGGCCCGGGTCTGCAGCGCGGGGCGGTCCGGGTGGTCGGCGAGCACCACGAGGTCGGCGATCGCGGTCGGGTCCACCTCCGCGGCGTAGCGCCCGTACGCCGGGAGCGTCCACGCGTCGGCCTCCGGGGTGCGCCGTGCGAGCGCCCCGGCCGAGAGGGACACGTGCACCTCCAGCTCCGCCGGCAGGCCGCGCCCGAGCAGCAG
>JAVXWR010000335.1:0-2760 GCA_032230725.1 Actinomycetota bacterium | reverse complement strand
GGAGCGCACGCACCCCCTGCGTGTTGCGGGACCAGGGCGGCCCACCTCGCGCGCGGCGGTGTCAGCTGCCACGAAGAAGGGACCACCTGAGCGCTGGTTTTGCCACGAGCATGGGACCACCGTCTTGCCAGTGATGGGACCACCCGGCGTGGCTCCTCATCGGTAGGTCGTGCGGCCGTTACTGGTCGCCCGTATGACCTATCGGGAGGTGTCCGTGATCGAGACGAAAGAGATCCTGCGGCTGTGGCTGGACGGCCGCTCGCTGCGCGAAGTGACCCGGCTGGCAGCGGTGGACCGCAAGACCGTCCGCCGCTACGTCGAGGCCGCGCAGGCGGCCGGGCTGGACCGCGACGACGGTTCCGGGCAGCTCTCCGACGAGCTGTTGGGGACGGTGATCGCGGCGGTGCGCCCGGACCGGCCGCGGGGCATGGGCGCGTCGTGGGAGACCATCGCCGCGCACCGCGAGCAGATCAACAACTGGATCGAGCAGGGCCTGACGCTGACCAAGACCCACGTGCTGCTCGAGCGCCGCGGGGTGGTGGTGCCCTACCGGACGCTGCACCGGTTCGCGGTGACCGAGCTGGGGTTCGGGCGGCGGCGGGCGACGGTCCCGGTCGCCGACGGCGATCCCGGGGTCGAGCTGCAGGTCGACTTCGGCCGGCTCGGGCTGATCCCGGACCCAGCGCGCGGCAACCGCCGCGTCACCCACGGGCTGATCTTCACCGCGGTCTACTCGCGGCACCAGTTCGTCTACCCGACTCACCGCCAGACCCTCGAGGAGGTGATCGCCGGGTTCGACGCCGCGTGGGCGTTCTACGGCGGCGTGTTCGCGGTGGTCATCCCCGATAATCTCAAGCCCATCGTGGACCGGGCCGACCCGCTCGAGCCCCGGTTCAACGACGCCTTCCGGGAGTACGCCCAGGCCCGCGGCTTTGTCGTCGACCCGGCCCGAGTCCGGCACCCGCAGGACAAACCCCGCGTCGAGTCCGGTGTCAAATACACCCGGCGGAGCTTCTTCGCCGGCGAGGACTTCGTGGATCTGGCCGACTGCCGGGCCCGCGCCGAGCAGTGGTGCGCGCAGGTCGCCGGGATGCGGATCCACGGCACCACCCGGGCCCGGCCGGCCGAGGTGTTCGCCGCCCACGAGGCAGCGTTGTTGGGGCCGGCCCCCGACGGGCCGTTCGCGATCCCGGTGTTCAGCAAGCCGCTGGTGGCCCGGGATCGGCATGTCGAGGTGTCGCGGGCGCTCTACTCGGTGCCCGGCGAGCTGATCGGCACCCGCATCCAGGCCCGCGCCGACGCGGTGACGGTCAAGCTGTATCACCGGGGGCAGCTGCTCAAGGTCCACCCGCTGCAACCGCCCGGCGGGCGCCACACCGACCCCGCCGACCTGCCCACCGAGGTCAGCGCTTACGCGCTGCGCGACCTCGATGGGCTCGCCCGCCGCGCCGCCGGCTACGGCCCTCACGTCGGGCGCTACGCGACCGCCATCCTGGATCACCCGCTGCCCTGGACCAAGATGCGCCAGGTCTACCGGCTGCTCGGACTCGCCCGGCGCCACGGAGCCGAGCAGGTCGACACCGCCTGCGCCCGGGCGCTGGAGGTCGAGGTCGTCAACGTCGGGCTCATCGAACGCATGCTCACCCGCGGACTCGAGGGCGTCGAGACCATGGCCCCCACCCGCCGCGACGACGTCTCCGGCGAGGACGCCGAGACTGTGGTGCCGGCCGCGAGCCGGTTCGTCCGCGACCCCGGCGAGTTCAGCACCCGGCGACCGTCATGACAGGCGACGTCAACACCAAGACCGCCACGAAGACGACGTCCACGGCCGCGGCGGGGC
Organism: Actinomycetota bacterium; assembly: GCA_032230725.1. Taxonomy (GTDB): domain Bacteria; phylum Actinomycetota; class Actinomycetes; order Mycobacteriales; family Pseudonocardiaceae; genus Actinomycetospora. Next base: position 920 of record JAVXWR010000335.1, on the reverse strand, counting down.
CGTCGCGGGTCGAGCCCTCGGCCGAGCTCAAGGACCTGATGCGCCGGCTGCGGCTCGGTCGGCTGCTCGACACCCTCCCGGAGCGATTGGCGCTGGCCCGCACCCAGCACCTCGCGCATCACGACTTCCTTGAGATGCTGCTCGCCGACGAGGTCACCCGCCGCGACCGGCAGGCCGCGACGCTGCGCGCCCAGAAAGCCGGGCTCGACCCGACGATGGTCCTCGAGGCCTGGGACGACACCACCCCGGTCGCGTTCGACCGAGGGCTGTGGTCGGAGCTGTGCTCGCTGCGGTTCCTCGACGACGCACACAACGCGCTGGTCATGGGCCCGGTCGGGGTCGGGAAGACCTTCCTGGCGACCGCGCTCGGGCACGCCGCGGTCCGGCGGAAGCATTCGGTGGTCTTCGAGCGGGCCGACCGGCTGTTCAAACGGCTGCGCGCCGCGCGGCTCGACGGAACCTACGACGAGGCGATGCGCCGGCTGCAGCGCGTCGAGTTGCTGATCCTCGACGACCTGGCGCTGCAGCCCCTCGGCACGGTCGAGACCAGCGACTTCTACGAACTCATCGTCGAACGCCACCGCAGCGCCTCGACGATCACCACCAGCAACCGCGACCCCGCCGAGATCGTGACCATGATGGCCGACTCGCTGTTGGCCCAATCCGCGATCGACCGACTGGGATCCGCGGCCTACGAACTCGTCGTCGAAGGCGCCAGCTACCGGCAACGCCAGAAACCCACCACTGCCACCGTCACCCACGACGAGCAGCGATGAGCGAGCAGCGCACAAATCGCTGCCCGCGACTCCGAGCCCTGAGCAGTTGACCCTGACCCCACCACTACCCGACGATCCATCAACGGCCCACGACCACCGAGAGGTGGTCCCTAGCTCGTGGCAACGAGGTGGTCCCTTCTCGCT
>JAVXWR010000321.1:0-7964 GCA_032230725.1 Actinomycetota bacterium | reverse complement strand
TACGCCCGCAGGTCTTCGTCAACCTCGTCCCGGACCACGTCGTGTTCCACCGGATGTTCCCGGTCTCCGCGGAGCGCACGATCGTGCGCTGCGACTGGCTCTACCTGCCCGAGGTGGTCGCCTCGGGGGCCGACCTCGACCGCTCCGTGGAGCTCTTCCACCGGGTCAACCAGCAGGACTTCGACGCCTGCGAGCGCTGCCAGGTCTCGATGGACTCGCGCTCCTACGCCCGCGGCGGGGTCCTGGTGCCCGGCGAGCACCACATCGGCGAGTTCCACGACTGGGTGCGCGAGCGCGTCGGCTGACCTCTCATCCCCTCATCTCCAGGAAGAAGCGTCGTCATGACGATCCCCGACCGGTCCGACGTGGGCCACCTCCCGAGCGACCTCGACGAGGCTTTCCGCGTCGCCGACCGCCTCGCGGTCCACAGCCCGACGTGCGTGTGTCCGCCGTGCGCGGGCCGGCTCCCGGGCCTGCTGACCGAGCTCGCCCGCGCCCTGGGTGCCTGACAGCTCTGCCGGCCCGCGGCTCATGATCACCGGAACGACGAGGTCCTGAGGCCTGGGCGGCCACGGCCTCGTCATCCTGGTGATCAGGGGGCGGACCCGCCCCCTCGGGGCTCGCCCGCGTGCCTGACAGCGCGTGGGTGAGCACCGAGTGGACCGGCGTGGCGGTCGGGGAAAGCACCTACCGGCGGATGCGGGCCATCTCGGGGTCCACCAGCGGCTCCGCGGCCACCCTCGCCGCCACGTCCCGGGCGAAGTACCGGATGACGACGCCCGTGCCCACCTCGAGCCCGGCGGGCAGCCACGCGTACGCGATCGGCCGGCCGATCGTGTGCCCGAAGGCCGCCGAGGTGACGTAGCCCGACGCGACGCCGTCCACGAGCACCGGCTCGTGGCCGAGGACGACCTCCGACGGGTCGTCGACGGTCAGGCAGGTCAGCCGGCGGGTGACGGTCGTGGCGTCGACACCGGCGAGGGCGTCCCGGCCGACGAACGGGCCCTTGGTGGCGGCGCGGACCGCGAAGCCCACGCCCGCCTCGTAGGGGTCGTGCTCGCTGGTCATGTCGGCGCCCCAGGCGCGGTAGCCCTTCTCCAGGCGCAGACTGTCGAAGGCCGCCCGCCCCGCGGCGATCACCCCGAGCGGCCGGCCGGACTCCCACAGCACGTCCCAGAGCCGCTGCCCGTGCTCCGCGGCGGTGTAGATCTCCCAGCCGAGCTCGCCGACGTAGGAGACCCGCATCGCGAGGACGGGGATGCCGGCGATCTCCGCCCGGCGGCAGCGGAAGTAGCGCAGGCCCTCGTGGGAGAAGTCGTCGGGCGAGAGCGGCGCGACCAGGTCCCGGGCGAGCGGGCCCCACACCCCGACGCAGCAGGTGCCGCCGGTGACGTCCCGGACGGTGACGCTGTCGTCGGCGAACTCCCGATGGCGCAGCGCCTCGCGGCGCAGGTACTCGTGGTCCAGCGGGCCGTTGGCGCCGATCTGGAAGAGCTCCTCGCCCAGCCGCGCGACGGTGAGGTCGCTGCGCACGCCGCCCGCGTCGTCGAGGGCCAGCGTGTAGGTCACCGACCCGATCGGCTTGTCCATCGTCCCGGTCGTCAGCCGGTCGAGGAACGCCACGGCGCCGGGCCCGGCCACCTCGAGGCGCGTGAGCGGCGTCATGTCGTACATCGCCACCGCGGTGCGGGTCTTCCACGCCTCGGCGGCCGCGATCGGGGAGTGGTACATCGCCGCCCACGGTTCGCGGTCGGGGGGCTGCCAGGCGGGCGGCAGCGCCGCGACGAGGTCGGCGTTCGCCTCGTACCAGCGCGGCCGCTCCCAGCCGTGCGACTCCGCGAAGACCGCCCCGAGCTCGCACTGCCGGGCGTGGAAGGGGCTCACCCGCACCCCGCGGGGCGAGGTCCGGGGCGCCAGCGGGTGGACCACGTCGTAGATCTCGGCGAAGTTCTGCCGGGCGGTCTCGGAGACGAACGCGTCGGTCGTCTCGCACTCGGCGAAGCGGTGCACCGAGCAGCCGTGCAGGTCGATCTCGCTGCGGCCGTCGACGAGCAGCTGCGCCACCGCCCGGGCCACCCCGGCCGAGTGGGTCACCCAGACCGCCTCGGCGATCCAGAACCCCGCGACGTCGGAGGACTCGCCGATCAGCGGCCCGCCGTCGGGGGTGAAGGAGAAGACGCCGTTGAAGCCGGTCTCGACCTTCGTGTCGGCCAGCGCCGGCAGCAGCAGCCGGCTCTGCTCCCACACGGGCGCGAAGTCCTCCTCGGTGAACGGCAGCATCGAGGGCTGCCGGTGGTGCGAGACCTCGTCGACCTCGGGGAGCTCGTCCAGCGACACCGGGATCGGGCGGTGGGCGTAGGAACCGATGCCGAGCCGGTCGTGGTGCTCGCGGTAGTACAGGTCCTCGTCCTGGTGGCGCAGGATGGGCAGGCGGGCCTCGACGGCCTCGTCCGTCCGCCCGACGAGGTCGGGGACCTGCCCGGTGAACGCGTACTGGTGGGCCAGCGGCAGCAGCGGCACCGCCATCCCGACCATCGCGCCGAGCTGTCGTCCCCAGAACCCCGCGCAGCTCACGACGACGTCCGCGGGGAACTCGCCCGCGTCGGTCGTCACCCCGGTGACCCGCCCGGCGTGCTGGGAGACCCCGGTGACGCGCACCGACCCGTGGAACTGCGCACCGCGGCCCTCGGCGCGCCGAATCAGCGCGGTGACCGCACGGGAGGCCTTGGCCAGCCCGTCGGTGGGGGTGTGCAGGCCGCCGAGGATGCGGTCGCGGTCGAGCAGCGGGTGGCGCCGCACGCACTCCTCGACGTCGACGACCTCGGCGGGCACCCCCCACGAGGTGGCCCAGCCGTGACGGCGGTGCAGGTCGGCGAGGCGCTCCGGGGTCGTCGCGACCTCGAGGCCGCCGACCTGGTTGAAGCACCAGTCGCCGTCGCCCGGCGCCCCGCTCCCGAGGACGCTGCGGAGCGCCAGGAACTTCTCGACGGTGTAGCTCGCGAACCGGCTCATCGTGCGCGACGCGTTCGTCTGGAACACCAGGCCGGGCGCGTGGGAGGTGGAGCCGCCGGGCAGCGACAGCGGCCCCTGGTCGAGGACGGTGACGCGGTCCCACCCGCGGGCGGTGAGCTCGTCGGCGAGGTTCGCGCCGACGATGCCGGCCCCGATGACGACGACGCGCGGTGTGGTGCTCATGCTTCGGCCCTCTGCTGGTCGGTGGAGCCATGCTTGGTGAGACGCAGTTCTTCGGTGGCGTCGAGGAGCCAGTCGGCGACGTAGCCGGCGAACGAGGTGCGGACGGCCAGGCGGAACCCGTCGTCCTCCGCGGTGAGCAGGACGCCGCTCTGGCCGAGCAGCGTCTGGGCGGCGGACCCGGGCGGGAACGACGCCGGGCGCAGGTCCAGCGCGCAGCCCTGCGCGAGCAGGGCGCGGGCACCGGGGCCGCGCAGCCGGACCCCGGTGCGCTGGGCGGAGACGTCGACGGCCGCGCCCTGCTCGGCGACGACCGCGCGGAGCGCCTCCTCCCACGCCTCGGCGGGCCGGCCGCCGGTGAGCAACCACTCGTCGGGGCCCAGCCAGATCGCCCGGCCGTCGGGCAGGGCGGTCCACGTGTTCGGCACGGCCGGCAGCGGTCCGCCGACGACGTCGCGCAGCGCGGCCGGGTCGACGACGGCGGCGTCCACCGCGGCGGGGTCGACGCGCAGGTCGACGGCGCTGGTCAGCGGCTCGAGCTCGATCGCGAGGTCGGTCCCTGCCGCGGCGAACTCGGCGGAGAGTGCCGCGAACGCCGCCCGGTGCGCCTCGAGGGGGTGGGTGGGCAGCAGGGTCGTGTCAGCCATCGCGGCGTGCTCCTTCCGGGTCGACCAGGACGGTCGCGGCGATGCGGGCGGGCACCAGCGCCGTGCCGACGGGGACGTGGACGACCTCGCCGATGCGCTCGCGGCCGGCCCGGACGAGCGCGAGCGCGAACGGCCGGCCGAGCTCGGCGCTGTGGTAGCTGGACGTGACGTGCCCGAGCATCGGCACCGGGGGCGGCGGGAGGGCACCGTCGTCCTGGAACCCGATGATCTGCGAGCCCTCGGGCAACTTCGTCGTCGCGTCGGTCGGCAGCAGCGAGACCAGCTGCTTGCGCGCCGGGTCGTGGTTCGCCGCGCGGGCGAAGGAGCGGCGCCCGACGAAGTCGGTCTTCTTCGCCGACACCGCCCACCCGAGGCCGAGGTCGTGGGGGGAGACGGTGCCGTCGGTGTCCTGCCCGATGATCGGGTAGCCCTTCTCGGCGCGCAGGACGTGCATCGTCTCGGTGCCGTAGGGCGTGATGCCCTCGGGCTCGCCCGCGGCGAGGAGCCGGTCCCACAGCGCCGGCGCGTACGTGGAGGCGACGTTCACCTCGTAGGCGAGCTCCCCGGAGAAGGAGATTCGGGCGAGCCGCACCGGGACGCCGTCGAGGGTGGTGCCCTGCCACGTCATGAAGCCGAACGCGTCGTTCGAGACGTCGGGCCCGGGGAAGACCCGGCCGATCACCGCGCGGGAGCGGGGGCCCACGACGGCGAACACCGACCAGTGGTCGGTCACCGACGTGAGTCGCACCCGCAGGTGGGGCCACTCGGTCTGGACCCACTGCTCCATGCGGTCGAGGACGGCCGCGGCGTTGCCGGTGGTCGTCGTGACCAGGAAGCGGTCGGGCGCGAGCCGCAGGACGGTGCCGTCGTCGACGACCATCCCGTCGTGGCCGCACAGGACGCCGTAGCGCACGCGGCCGACGCGCAGCGTGCTCATCAGGTTCGTGTAGAGGTGGTCGAGCAGCACCTCGGCGTCGGGACCCTGCACGTCGATCGTGCCGAGGGTGGAGGCGTCGAGGATGCCGACCCCGCCGCGGACGGCCGCGCACTCGCGCAGCACCGCGGCGGTCATGTCCTCGCCGGGCCGCGGGTAGTACCGGGGTCGGCGCCACTGCCCGACGTCCTCGAACTCGGCGCCGGCCGCCACGTGGCGGCTGTGGATCGCGGTCGTGCGCACCGGGTCGTACAGCTCGCCGCGCTCGCGCCCGGCCAGGGCTGCGAAGGCAACGGGGGTGTAGGGCGGGCGGAACGTCGTGGTGCCGAGGTCGGCGACCGGGCGGCCCAGGAGCTCGGCGGTGATCCCCGCGGCGAGCAGCCCCGACGTCCTGCCCTGGTCGTGGGCCGTGCCGATCGTCGTGTAGCGCTTGACGTGCTCGAGGTGGGTCATCCCGGCGCCGACCGCGCGGGCGATGTCGTCGACGGTCGCGTCGCGGGCGAGGTCGACGAACTGGCGCGTGGGATCGCCCTCGGTGCGCCAGAGCACGCGCGGGGGCGTCTCCTCCGGGTCGTCGGGGTCGGGCGCCCCGCTCGCGGCGCCGACCACCTCGACGCCGGGCAGCGGCGCGCCCGGGACGAACGCGCCCCGTACCGCGTCGTAGGCCAGGGCCCCGCCGACGTGACCGAACAGGTGCACCGCCGGGCTCCAGCCGCCGCTGACCAGCAGCAGGTCGCACGGGAGCTCGGCGCGGTCGTCGCCGACGAGGACCCGGGTGATCCGCTCGCTGCCGCGGGTCCCGCGCACGGTCGTGTCCGCGGTGACGGGGACACCGCGCTCGGCGCAGCGTCGCGCACGACCCCGCGGGACCTCGGAGCGGGCGTCGAGGACCCGCACGCGTGCCCCGGCGTCGGCGAGGTCGCACGCGGCGGCGTAGGCCGAGTCGTTGGTGGTGGCGACGACGACCTCGCGGCCGGCGAGGACGCCGTGGCGGTGCACGAGGTCCCGCGCGGCCGAGGCGAGCATGACGCCGGGACGGTCGTCGTCCTCGAAGGCCACGGGACGCTCGATCGCCCCGGTGGCGATCACGATCCGGCCGGCGCGGATCCGGTGGACCCGCTGGCGGGAGCGCCCGGCCGGTGCGTGCGTGAGGTGGTCCGTGCGCCGCTCGAGGGCGAGGACGAACCCGTCGTCGTAGTGGCCGAACGCGGTGGTGCGCTGCAGGTGGGTCACGTCGGGGTGGGCGGCGAGCTCGGCGACGACGTCGTCGACGACCTCACGCGCCGGCCGGCCGTCGATGCGCTCGGTGCCGGTGAGAGTCCCGCCGGGGGTCGGGCGGTCGTCGACGAGGACGACGCTGCGACCGGCGCGGGCCGCGTCGCGCGCGGCGGTGAGTCCGGCCGGCCCGGCGCCGACGACGAGCACGTCGGTGTGGGTGTACCGGCGGTCGTAGCGGGCGTGGTCGGGGACCTGCGCGAGCCGTCCCCGGCCGTTCACGCCCCGGGCGACGAGCCCGTCGGTGACCTCGACGGTCGTCGCGAGCAGCATCGGCTCGGGGAAGGGCTCCTCGATCTGGACGAGCCCGGTCGGGTCCTCGGTCCAGGCGCCGGTGATGCCCCGCGGGCGGCCGAGCGTGACGCTGGTCCCGAGGGCGACGACGTCGTGGGCGAGCAGGACCGAGGCCAGGGTGTCGCCGGGGTGGGCGGGGAAGGTGCGGCCGTTGACGGTGACGGTCAGGCAGCGGCTGCGATCAACAGCCCATCCGTAGCCCTCGACGCGGCTCATCGCGCCGGCTCCGTCAGGAAGCGGTGGGTCCGGGTGTCGCGCAGGACGGTGAACCAGCGCCGGCAGCCGGCGGCGTGGGACCACCACTCGGTCGACGGGCCCTTCGGGTTGGGCCGGACGAAGACGAACCGGGCCCACGCCTCGTCGGAGAGCTCGGCCGGATCGGCGGGGTAGGGGATCGCGGGGCCACCGGGGTGGAACTCGGTCTCCTCGCGGGGACCGCACCAGGGGCACGGGATGAGCTGCATGTCGGGCTCCGGCTCGGTTCGTTCGGTGGTGCGCTTCGTTCGGTGGTGCGCTCAGTGCGCGACGGCGGCGGCGCCGTGCTCGTCGACGAGCGCGCCGGTGGTGAAGCGGTCGTGCCCGAACGGCGCGACCAGCGGGTGCGGCTCGCCGTGGGCGATCGTGTGGGCGAAGCACCAGCCCAGGCCCGGCGTCGCCTTGAAGCCGCCGGTGCCCCAGCCGCAGTTGAGGACGACGTTGTCGTAGGGGGTGCGCCCGATGATCGGGCTGGCGTCCGGAGTGACGTCGACGACTCCGGCCCAGCTGCGCAGCAGGTGCGCGCGGGCGAACACCGGGAAGAGCTCGACGGCGGCGGCCATCTGGCGCTCGATGATCGAGAAGCTGCCGCGCTGCCCGTAGCCGGTGGCGGCGTCGATGCCGGCGCCCATCACGAGCTCGCCCTTGTGCGCCTGGGAGACGTACACGTGCACGGCGTTGGACATGACGATCGTCGGGTGCACCGGCTCGAGCAGCTCGGACACCAGGGCCTGCAGCGGGTGCGACTGCAGCGGGGCCGGGATGCCGAGCTGGTCGAGCAGTACCGAGGTGTGCCCGGCCGCGCAGAGCGCGAGGGTGCCGCAGGCGATGTCGCCGCGGGTGGTGCGCACGCCGGTCACGCGGTGCCCGTCGGTGGTGAAGCCGGTGACCTCGCAGTGCTGGATCAGGTCGATCCCGGCCTCGTCGGCCCGGCGCGCGAAGCCCCACGCGACGTAGTCGTGCTTGGCGATGCCGGCCCGCGGCTGGAACGTCGCGCCCTGGACCGGGTAGCGGATCTCATCCGAGACGTTGACGATCGGGCAGACCTTCGCGACCTCGTCGGGCCCGAGCCACTCGGCGTCGATGCCGTTGAGGCGGTTGGCCTCCACGCGGCGGACGGAGTCGCGCACGTCCTGCTCGGTGTGGGCGAGGTTGAGCACGCCGCGCCGGCTGAACAGGATCGGGTAGCCCAGGTCCTCCTCGAGGCCCTCCCAGAGCTTCAGGGCGTGCTCGTAGATCCCCGCGGACTCGTCCCACAGGTAGTTGGAGCGGATGAGGGTGGTGTTGCGGGCCATGTTCCCGCCGGCGAGCCAGCCCTTCTCGAGCACGGCCACGTTCGTGATGCCGTGGTTCTTCGCGAGGTAGTG
>JAVXWR010000274.1:0-4137 GCA_032230725.1 Actinomycetota bacterium | reverse complement strand
CACGACGAGCGCGACCGCGGTCTCCGCGAGCAGGCCGCGGCGCAGGGTGGTGCTCGACGGGGCGTCGAGGCCGGGCGACGGGTCAGTGGGCCCCGACGACGTGGATTTGCTGTCGTTGAGTGCAAGCATCGGGGCTTCGCCTGCACTCACCCCTGCCGCGGGCGCCGGGCCCAGGGTGAGCGCGAACCGCGGCCGCGCCGGACCAGCCGCCTCCGGGACCGCCCGCGCCACCAGCCGCCGCGCCACCAGCCGACGGGCCCGGTCACCCAGCACGAGCAGCACGACGACCCCGCTGACCTTGCCGATCAACAACCACCCGTACGTCGTCGTGACCAGGGCGCCGACCTCGCCGACGTCCCGCCAGGTCTGGTACAGCCCGGTCGCCACGATCACCGCCACCGCGACCTGCGCCGCCTGCGAGAACCGCGGGAGCACCGCCGCGACGGCCGCCGGCTCCGCCGTCCGGTGCAGGGCGACGAGCAGCACCACCAGCCCGCCGACCCAGACCGACATCGCCGTGAGGTGCGCGAGGTCCGCGACCATCCCGAGCACCACCGGGGGGTCCACGCCCGCGTGGCCCGAGGCGGAGAACGTCGCCGCCGCGCCGAGCAGCGCCGCGGCCGTGACGACCGTCCGCTCCCCCGTCGGCGGCGTCGCGTCGACGGCGGCCACGAGCCGGCGTCCGAGGAGGCCCGCGACCAGCACGAGCACGATCCGGGCGGCGAGGAAGAGCCCGGCCGGCGAACTCGTCGTCGTCGCCAGCACCGCGGGGTCGAGCGCCGCCCCCACCTCGACCCCGGCCGCGTCGGGACCCTGCAGCAGCAGCGCGAGCACGCTCCCGACCAGCAGCGCCCACCACCCCGCGACGACCGCGCGGCGCCCCCGCCGCAACGTCGGGACGTCGGCCCCGGCACGGCGCAGCCCCACGAGCACGACGGCCCCGCCGAGCACGGCGAGCCCCGCGTACTCGACGAACCGGGCGACGGCGAGCAGCACCCCGGCCGCCCCGCCACCGGCGTCGGGGGGCGGGGGCGCGGCCGCGCTGGGCCCGGGATGGCCGATCGAGAACCGGAAGCCGCCCGAGACGGGATGGGAGTCGGCGGAGACGACGCGCCAGGTGACCGTGTAGGTGCCGGCGGCGAGGTCGGGGGGAAGGGCGACGGCGGCCGAGGTCGGGTCGCCGTCGGGGTGCGACGCCGCGCCGGTGTCGACCTCGCGCAGCGCGCCGTCGTAGACCCGGACCGCGCCCGGCACGAGGGACACCGCCTCGCTGAAGGTGACGTCGACGCGGTCGGGGGCCCGGGCGACGACGCCGTCCGCGCCCGGCGAGGTCCGCTCGAGCATGGCGTGCGCGGACGCCGGTACCGCGGCGACCACCGCGAGGAGTGCGACGAGCAGCGCCACGACGACGGCCGCCGCGCTCCGCCTCCCCACCTCGCCGAGCCCTCGCACACATGTCGGGTCGCTCGGGGGGCCCGTCCGGTTCCCGGCGGATCGTCCGGACCGCGTGTCGCGCTGGGGCACTGCGCAGCCGGACGACGGGTGTCCCCCGGACGCCGTCGGATCCGGGGCCGGGTGTCCCCCGGACGCCGTCGGACCCGGGGCCGGGCCGGTGAGCTCGGTCGCGATCCTCGCCGGGCTCGGCTTCCTGCTGCGCGGCGCGTCGGAGATCGGGCTGGCCATGGCCCTCCGTCGCACGCGGTGACCACCCTTTCGGCGTCGTCCGCGCGCTGACCGGGGCTGCGTACGGTCCTCGCGCCCACCCCCCACGAGGAGGACGCCATGGACCCCGTCACCGCGGGCCTGCAGCACGTCGCCACGTTCTGCGGACAGTGCAACTGCGGCTGCCCGGAGCTCTACCTCGACCCCGCGGCCCCGGACGAGCGCCGCGTCGTGATCACCGACGACTTCGGCCAGCGCATCCAGATGAGCCTGGGCCAGCTCGCCGACCTCGTCGCCGACGCGCGGGCCGGCGTGCTCGACGAGGTGCTCGCCGGCGCCTCCTGACCGGGACGCGACCTCCCCGAGCGCACGGACGGCCGGTTCGTCACCTTCGCTGGTGACGAACCGGCCGTTCGTCCGTCCCGGCGCCCGCTCAGGTTCCCCGCAGCTCCCGACGCAGCAGCTTCCCGGTCACCGTCTTCGGCAGCTCGTCGCGGAGCTCGATCTGGCGCGGGTACTTGTAGGCCGACATCCGCTCCTTGCAGAACGCGATGAGCTCCTCGGGCGTCGCCTCGGAGCCCGGCCGCAAGGAGACGAACGCCTTCACCGTCTCGCCCCGGTACTCGTCCGGGACCCCGACGACGGCGGCCTCGCGCACCGCGGCGTGCTCGTAGAGCACGTCCTCGACCTCGCGCGGCCAGACCTTGTAGCCACCGGCGTTGATCTGGTCCTTCTTGCGGTCGACGACGTAGAACCAGCCCTGATCGTCCATGTACCCGACGTCGCCGGTGCTCAGCTCGACGACGCCGCCGGGCCCGCGTAGCGCCTTCTCGGTCTCCTCGGGCTTGCCCCAGTACGCCGGCACCACCTGCGGGCCGCGGGTGGTGATCTCGCCGACCTCCCCGACGTCGGCCTCGGTCCCGTCGTCGCGCACGATCCGGACGATCGTGTCGAACACCGGCACCCCCACCGACAGCGCGCCCGAGGCCTCGTCGACCGGCGCGGTCGCCCCGAGCGGGACGCCGTGCGAGGGCGAGTTGGTCTCGGTGAGCCCGTAGAAGTTGTGGATGTAGTGCCCGAACTGGTCCTGGAAGGCCTTCACCGTCGACGGCGGGATCGGCGCGCCGCCGGAGTAGACCTTCACCATCGACGACAACGCGTCCTGGTCCGCATTCGGCGCGTTCATCATCGCGATGAACACCGTGATCGATCCGATCGAGAACGTCGGGCGGTGCTCGCGGATGGCGTCGACGACGACGCCGGGCTCGAACCGGTACGCCAGCACCAGCGGGCACGGCAGCAGCAGCGCGATCGCCAGGTGCCCGACGACGCCGGTGATGTGGAACAGCGGCGCCACCCCGAAGACCGAGTCCTCGCGCCCGAGCTGGATCCAGTCCCGGTAGGTCTGGGCGTTGAAGACGATGTTGCGGTGGGTGTTCATCGCGCCCTTGGGCGGCCCGGTGGTCCCGGATGTGTAGCCGAGGAACGCGACGTCGTCACCGGAGAGCTCGACCGGCTCCGGACGACGACCACGGGTCGCCTCCAGCGCCGTCGTCAGGTCCTCGGCGCCCGCGCACTCGGTGCGCTCCATGCCCTTGAAGAGGCGCTCGTCGTGCCGCGTCTGGAACTCCAGCGGCGACGTGGAGTACGCGATCCGGACGTTCGTGTTCGGCAGGACCTCGCTCGCGATCGACCAGAGGTCCTCCTGGGCGACGATCGCGGCCGCGTCGCAGTCGGTGAGGATCGTGGTGAGCTCCCGCTGGCGCGACATCGGGTTGACCGAGACGACGATGCCGCCGGCCTTCCACGTCCCGACGACGACCACGAGGACCTGCGGGATGTTCTGCAGATAGGTCGCGAGCCGGTCGCCCGCCGCGAAGCCCCGCTCGGTCAGCGCCACGGCGAAGGCGTCCGAGAGCTCGTCGAGCTCGCGCATCGTCAGCGTGCCGTCGAAATAGCGGACGATCTCGCAGTCCGGGTCGCGCTCCACGGCCGCGCGGACCATGTCGAGCGCGCTCGCGAACTCGACGGTCACCTCGCCGTGGTTGTAGTCGTCGCGGTAGCGGGCGAGCCAGGGCTTGGACTCGTAGACCGAGGTCTGTTGGGCAGTCATCGGATCACCACCGGGTTGACGGGGGCGCCGGTCGCTTCGTGGATCTTCAGCGGCGCGGCGGTGTACAGGAAGTCCCAGCGGCCGTCGGCGGCACAGGCGTCCGCGAGGTCGTCGAGCCAGATGATCTCGGCCATGCTCAGGCCGAGGTTGCGCAGCAGCGCGGCGTGCAGTGGCAGCGCGACGCCGGACTCCGGGTCGTAGGTCACCTCGTTCGCGATCGTGTCGGTGACCAGGTTGGGGATCTCCTTGCTCTGGAACCACTCCACGAGCTCGCGGGAGTAGGTCAGGCCGGGCTCGACGAAGCCCTCGTAGAACTCCTCGTTGGACACCGCGTAGAAGTACTTGAGCCACCCGGTGCGGAT
>JAVXWR010000242.1:0-7491 GCA_032230725.1 Actinomycetota bacterium | reverse complement strand
GGCGTCGCCCGCGAGACCCCGGAGGCACCCGGCGCGCCGTTCCGGGCGACCGCGCTCGGCGGCGGTCACGGCCTGCACGCGACGCTGCGGGCGCTGCGCCGGCTCACCGACGACGTCAGCGCCGTGGTGACCGTCGGCGACGACGGCGGGTCGTCCGGCCGGATCCGCCGCGAGCTCGACATCCTGCCGTGGGGCGACCTGCGGATGGCCCTGGACGCCCTCGCCGAGCGCGACCACGCGGGCCCCACCGACGCGCCGACCTGGCGGCGGGTGTTCGAGCACCGCCTCGGCGGCACGGGTGCCCTCGCCGGGCACGCCGTCGGGAACCTCGTGCTGGCGGGCCTGCTCGACGTCCTCGACGACCCGGTGGCCGCCCTCGACGAGGCCTGCCGGCTGCTGGGGGTGCGGGGTCGGGTGCTGCCGATGAGCCAGGTGCCGGTAGACATCGAGGCCGACGTCACGGGGCTCGGGATCCCGGCGACGGCGGGCCGCGGCGAGGCCGACGCCGACGTGGCGCACCGGATCCGCGGGCAGGTCGCGGTGGCGACGACGCCGGGGCGGGTGCGGCAGGTGCGCCTGGTGCCGCGGCGACCCAAGGCGTGCGCGCAGGCGGTCGAGGCGATCCGCGCGGCCGACGTCGTCACCCTCGGGCCCGGGTCGTGGTTCACCAGCGTCATGCCGCACCTGCTGGTGCCCGAGCTCTTCACCGCCCTGTGCGAGACCGAGGCGCGGCGGGTGCTCGTGCTCAACCTCGCCCCGCAGCCGGGGGAGACGGCCGGGTTCTCGCCGGAGCAGCACCTCGACGCGCTCGCCGAGCACGCGCCGCGGCTGCGCCTCGACGTCGTCGTCGCCGATCCGGGGGCGACCCCCGAACCGGACCGGCTGCGCCGGGGCGCCGAGGCGTTCGGCGCCGAGATCTTGTTCACCGCCGTCGGCGAGCCCGACGGCGCCCCGCGCCACGACCCCGTGGCCCTGGCCGGGGCACTGCGCGATGCGGCGGGCAGTGCCGCATCGCGCGATCGCGTCCCACCCGACGAGTGGGACGCGCGCGTCGACACGTGGGGGAGCGGGGCTCGCCGCCGACTCGGGGCCGGAGACGTGTTCTTCACCCCGACCGACGACGCGCGCCGCTACGACGAGGAGGATCTCCGGTGGCCATGACCGCTGCGGTGAAGGACGAGCTGAGCCGACTCGCCGTCACGAAGACGTGTTGCCGACGGGCCGAGGTGTCGGCCCTGCTGCGGTTCGGGGGTGGGCTGCACATCGTCAACGGGCGCGTCGTCGTCGAGGCGGAGCTCGACACCGGCAACGCGGCCCGGCGGCTCCGGCGCGAGATCCACGAGCTCTACGGTCACCAGCCCGAGGTGCACGTGCTCTCGCAGGGCAACCTGCGCAAGGGCACGCGCTACGTGGTGCGCGTGGCAGCCGACGGCGACTCGCTGGCCCGCCAGACCGGGCTGCTCGACCCGCGGGGCCGCCCGGTCCGCGGGCTGCCGCCGCAGGTGGTCTCCGGTGGGGTGTGCGACGCGGAGGCGGCGTGGCGGGGTGCGTTCCTCGCGCACGGGTCGCTCACCGAGCCGGGTCGCTCCTCGGCACTGGAGATCACCTGCCCGGGCATGGAGGCCGCGATGGCCCTGGTCGGCGCGGCCCGCCGGCTCGGCGTGGCGGCCAAGGCCCGGGAGGTCCGCGGCGCCGACCGGGTGGTGGTCCGCGACGGCGACGCGATCGGGGCCCTGCTCACGCGCATCGGCGCGCACTCCTCGGTGCTGCAGTGGGAGGAGCGCCGGATGCGCCGCGAGGTCCGCGCGACGGCGAATCGGCTGGCGAACTTCGACGACGCCAACCTGCGCCGCTCGGTGAAGGCGGCCGTGACCGCGTCCGCGCGCGTCAACCGGGCGCTGGAGCTGCTGGGCAACGAGGTGCCCGACCACCTGATCATGGCCGGGCGGCTGCGTGTGGAGCACGAGCAGGCCTCCCTCGAGGAGCTGGGCCAGCTCGCCGACCCGCCGATGACCAAGGACGCGGTGGCCGGGCGCATCCGGCGGCTGCTGGCGATGGCGGACAAGAAGGCCAAGGACATGCGCGTGCCCGACACCTCCAGCGCGGTGACCGCGGAGATGGAGGACGAGGAGGAGCTCGTCGAGGTCCCCGCCGGTCGCGCGCACTAGCCGGCCGACGGGAGCGGTTGCGCACACCACCCGCCGTCGGGTCGGCGTGGGACGTCCGCTTCGTTAGGGTCGCGCTGCCAGCGGGAACGTCGGTGCAGCCCGCAGTGCCGCGGCCGCTCGCCGACACACGAGAGACAGGACTACGCCCTGTGACCATCAAGATCGGGATCAACGGCTTCGGGCGGATCGGCCGCAACGTGTTCCGCGCCCTCGAGAAGCAGCGGGCGGAGGGCACCGCCGACATCGAGGTGCTCGCCGTCAACGACATCACCGACAACGCCACCCTTGCGCACCTGCTGCGCTACGACAGCGTGATGGGCCGCTTCGACGGCACCGTGCAGGTCGGCGAGGACGAGCTGATCGTCAACGGCAAGCACGTCAAGGCGCTCGAGGAGCGCGACCCGGCGAACCTGCCGTGGGGCGACCTCGGCGTCGACGTGGTCATCGAGTCGTCGGGCATCTTCACCGACGGGAAGTCCGCGGCCAAGCACCTCGAGGCCGGCGCCAAGAAGGTCGTCATCTCCGCCCCGGCCAAGGGCGAGGACCTGACCGTCGTCATGGGCATCAACGACTCGAGCTACGACGGCAGCCAGAACATCCTGTCCAACGCGTCCTGCACCACGAACTGCGTCGCTCCGATGATCAAGGTGCTGCACGACGCGTTCGGCCTGCGGACCGGCTTCATGTCCACGATCCACGCCTACACCGGCGACCAGCGCGTCCACGACGCGCCGCACAAGGACCTGCGCCGCGCGCGCGCCGCCGCGATCAACATCATCCCGACCACGAGCGGCGCGGCCGAGGCCACCGCGCTCGCCCTGCCCGAGCTCGAGGGGCGGATCACCGGCATGGCCTACCGCGTCCCGGTGCCCGACGGCTCGGTCACCGACCTCACCGCGACCCTGGACTCCGACGTCACCGTCGACTCGGTCAACGCCGCGTTCCGCAAGGCCGCCGAGGGCGAGCTCAAGAACGTGCTGGTCTACACCGAGGACCCGATCGTCTCCACCGACATCGTCGGCGAGCCCGCGTCGTGCACCTTCGACGCCGGGATGACCAAGGTCCTGGGCGACCGCACCGTCAAGATCGTCGGCTGGTACGACAACGAGTGGGGCTACTCGAACCGCGTCGTGGACCTGACCACGCTCGTGGGTTCGCAGCTCTGATGAAGACCCTCGATGACCTGATCGCCGGGGGGGTCGCGGACCGCTTCGTCCTGCTGCGGGCGGACTTCAACGTCCCGATGGACGGCTTCACCATCACCGACGACGGCCGCATCCGGGCCGCGCTCCCGACGATCACCCGGCTCGCCGCGGCGGGCGCGAAGGTGCTCGTGATGGCGCACCTGGGGCGCCCGAAGGACTCCCGGCCGCTGGGTCGCGACCCCGTGATGACCCTCTCGGCCGTCGCCGCACAGCTCGGCGAACTGCTCGACCAGCGGGTCCAGCTCGCCAAGGACGTGGTGGGCGACTCCGCTCGCGACGTCGCGGCGAGCCTCGGGTCCGGCGGCGTGGCGATGCTCGCGAACGTGCGGTGCGAGCCGCGGGAGACCGGCACGCCGTCGGAGCGGGACGCCCTGGCGACGGAGCTCGGCGAGCTCGTGCCCGGCGGCGCGTTCGTGTCCGACGGCTTCGGCGTGGTGCACCGCGAGCAGGCCTCGGTGTACGAGATCGCGCGCAAGCTCCCGGCCTACGGCGGCGACCTCGTCGCCCGCGAGACCGAGGTGCTGCGCCGGCTCACCGGCGACCCGGCCCGGCCCTACGTCGTGATCCTCGGCGGGTCGAAGGTCTCCGACAAGCTCGCCGTGCTCACGAACCTGCTGCCGAAGGTCGACACGCTCCTGGTCGGCGGGGCGATGTGCTTCACCTTCCTCGCGGCGCAGGGCTACGACGTGGGCGGCTCCAAGCTGGAATCCGACCAGATCGACACGTGTCGCGACCTCCTGGCGAAGTACGCCGACAGCCTGGTGCTGCCGAGCGACGTCGTCGTGGCCTCCGAGTTCTCGGCCGACGCGCAGACCAGGACGGTGCCGGTGGCGGAGATCCCCGAGGGCTGGATGGGTCTCGACGTCGGGCCGGAGACGGTCTCGGCGTTCGGTTCCCGTCTCGCCGACGCCGCCACCGTGTTCTGGAACGGGCCGATGGGCGTGTTCGAGATGACGCCGTTCGCGGCGGGCACCACCGGCGTCGCGGAGGCGGTGGCGGACTCGCCGGCGTTCAGCGTCATCGGCGGGGGCGACTCGGCGTCGGCGATCCGGGCCGCGGGTCTCGACGAGGACCGCTTCGGCCACATCTCCACGGGCGGCGGTGCCTCGTTGGAGTTCCTGGAGGGCAAGGAGCTCCCCGGTATCGCCGTTCTCGAGGAGGCCTAGTCCGTGGCGCGCAAGCCGCTCATCGCCGGCAACTGGAAGATGAACCTGAACCACCTCGAGGCCATCGGGGTCGTCCAGAAGCTCTACTTCGCGCTGCCGAGCAAGTACTACGACCACGTGGACGTCGCGGTCTGCCCGCCGTTCACCGACCTGCGCAGCGTGCAGACGGTGATCGACGCCGACTCGATGCCGATCTCCTACGGCGGGCAGGACCTCTCCCCGGAGGAGTCCGGCGCGTTCACCGGGGACGTCTCGGGGGCGATGCTCGCGAAGCTCGGGTGCACGTGGGTCGTCGTCGGCCACTCGGAGCGGCGGAGCATCCACGGCGAGGACGACGCCCTGGTCAACCGCAAGGTGTCCGCGGCGCTGGCCAACCGCCTCACGCCGATCCTCTGCCTCGGCGAGGGCGAGGACGTCCGGGAGTCGGGCGCCCACGTCGGCCACTGCACGGGCCAGCTCGACGGGGCGCACTCCGGGCTCTCCGCCGACGACGTCTCGAGGATCGTCATCGCCTACGAGCCGGTCTGGGCCATCGGGACCGGCAAGACCGCGACCACCGAGGACGCCCAGGAGGTCTGCCACGCGCTGCGCGAGCGGTTGCGGGAGCTCCACGGGGGCGAGGTGGCCGACGCGGTGCGGATCCTCTACGGCGGCTCGGTGAAGTCGGACAACGTCAAGGACCTCGTCGGCCAGCCCGACGTCGACGGGGCGCTCGTCGGCGGGGCGTCGCTCGACCCCGAGGGGTTCGCGGAGCTGTGCGCGCTCGCCGCGGGGGGCCCGCTGTAGCCCTGGCGTTCCGCCCGTTCTGGCCGAAGGGCCCCTTCGCTCGGATAGATCGAGCGAGGGGGCCCTTCGGTCGCTACGTGGCGAGGCGGGACGTTCCGGCGAGGGGCGCCCCTGGCCCGTCTACTCGAGCGAAGGGTCCCACCGCTCGGAACGCCCGTCATTCCGGCGAGTGACCTGCGGCGCCACCGCTCGTTGAGCCCGACGAGGTCCGCGCCCGGAAGGGTGTGACCCCGGGCTCTCCCGTCGGAGGGGCCGGGTAGTGTGACCGATGGATGCCCGTTCCGCAGGCCGAAGGTCGCGGAGCACGGACTAGACGGAGGTCACGGAGCCCGAGATGCGACTGTTCCTCGACATCCTGCTCATCGTCTCCAGCGTGCTGCTGGTGCTGCTGGTGCTGCTGCACCGCGGGCGGGGAGGTGGTCTCTCGTCGCTGTTCGGCGGCGGGATGCAGTCGAGCCTCGCGGGCTCCAGCGTGGTCGAGAAGAACCTCGACCGCCTCACCCTCTTCGTCGGCGCGATCTGGCTGATCGCGATCGTCGGGACGGGCCTGCTCATCAAGATCGAGGGTTGACGGCCGGCCCGGACGGCCGCGCCGGGCCTGACGATGCGGAGGTAGCACCGACATGGCCACTGGCAACGCGATCCGGGGAACCCGGGTCGGGTCCGGACCGATGGGCGAGTCCGAGCGGGGGGAGAGCGCCCAACGCATCGTCGTCTCGTTCTGGTGCTCGAACGGCCACCACACGCAGCCGTCGTTCGCCCACGACGCGGAGCTCCCGAGCACCTGGGACTGCCCCCGGTGTGGCCTGCCGGCCAACACCGACGAGAAGAACCCGCCGCCGGCCCGCCGCACCGAGCCGTACAAGACGCACCTGGCCTACGTGAAGGAGCGGCGCTCCGACGCCGACGGCGAGGCGCTCCTCGAGGAGGCGCTCGCCAAGCTCCGCGCCCGTCGCGGAGAGAACTGACACCGCTGCGCGGTCCTGACACAGTGGGCGCGTGGCCGCCCCCGCAGAGATCACCGACACCCGTTTCTCGTTGAGCCAGGCCGACATCCCGTCGGCCTGGTTCAACGTCGCTCCGCATCTCTCGAGCCCCCTCGACCCGCCGTTGCACCCGGCCACCCGGGAGCTCGTGGGCCCCGACGACCTGGCGCCGCTGTTCGCCGCCGAGCTCATCGGGCAGGAGATGTCGGCCGACCCGTGGGTCGACATCCCCGGCGAGGTCCTCGACGTCCTGCGGCTGTGGCGGCCCACACCGTTGATCCGCGCGCGCCGGCTCGAGCGGGCGCTGCAGACCACGGCCCGCGTCTACTTCAAGGACGAGTCGGTCTCGCCGGCCGGGTCCCACAAGCCGAACTCGGCCGTGCCGCAGGCGTTCTACAACGCCCGCGAGGGCATCACGCGCCTGAGCACCGAGACCGGAGCCGGCCAGTGGGGCACCGCGCTCGCGTTCGCGTGCGCGCAGTTCGACCTCGAGTGCGCCGTCTACATGGTCCGCAGGAGCTTCGAGCAGAAGCCCTACCGCAAGGTGATCATGGAGACGTGGGGAGGCAGCGTCGTCGCGTCCCCGATCGACGACCCCGAGAACGCCGGCTCGCTCGGTGCGGCGATCTCCGACGCGGTGCGCGACGCCGTCGGGCGCGACGACACCCACTACGCCCTCGGCTCCGTGCTCAACCACGTGCTGCTGCACCAGACGGTGATCGGGCTCGAGGCCCAGCAGCAGCTGGCGATGGCGGGCGAGACCCGGCCCGACGTCGTCATCGCTCCCTGCGGCGGCGGCTCCAACCTCGGCGGGATCGCGCTGCCGTTCCTGCCGGACCCGGCGGTGCGGCTGCTCGCGGCCGAGCCCGCGTCGTGCCCGACCCTCACCCGGGGGACCTACGAGTACGACTTCGGGGACACCGCCGGGCTCACCCCGCTCATGAACATGTACACCCTGGGCCACGACTTCATGCCGCCCGGCATCCACGCCGGCGGGCTGCGCTACCACGGCGACTCCCCGATCATCTCCAAGCTGGTCCACGAGGGCCGCATGGAGGCGGTCGCGCATCGCCAGAAGTCGGTGTTCGAGGCGAACGTGCTGTTCGCGCGCGTCGAGGGCAAGCTCCCCGCGCCCGAGGCGGGCCACGGGATCGCCTCCGTCATCGCGGAGGCGAACGAC
>JAVXWR010000227.1:0-11796 GCA_032230725.1 Actinomycetota bacterium | reverse complement strand
GGTCAGGTCTATCTGGACGCTGTACTCCAGCGGGGACCCGGAGAGGGCTTGGGCGGCGGCAGGCCGGGCGTCTGGGTTGTGCTCGATGAGGCGGGTCAGGTCTATCTGGACGCTGTACTCCAGCGGGGACCCGGAGAGGGCTTGGGCGGCGGCAGGCCGGGCGTCTGGGTTGTGCTCGATGACGCGCGTCAAGTCCATCTGGACGCTGTACTCCAGAGACGACCCCGAAGTCATGGATCCAGCTTCGCAGTCATCAACGAGACGACTCCGTAGCGGATCTCCGCGGCCGAACGGATCGCGGCGCTCGGGGCCAGCCGCGACGTCTGGCAGCCCGAAGAAGCGCTTCCACCAGGTACTACTCATGACGAACCATAATAGGGGCTGCCCCTCAGATAGCTAGTGGTTCGTTCTGGCTGTACCGGGCGAGCGGATAGATCCACGTCGCGGCACAACTAGCCGGATCATGTTGCAGGCCCTCGCGAGAGCGCACCCCCGACATCATGGGGTCTGCGACAAGTGGATGGCATGATCAAGCCCATGCGCCATCTCCAGAAGACCCGTTCTATCTGCGCGTAGACGATCTGTGGCTCAGCGTGAGGCGCTCGGGGACCAGCAATTCCCTGCGAAACCCAGGACACGCTGACCGTCAAGATCGGTCCGTAGATACTTCGACTTCTCGGGGGCGTCTGGCTACCACCTGACTGAGAGCACGGCAAGAAGTCGCTTCAGGCGACGAGATTGCACCAAGGGCCCTCGGTTGTCCCGGGAGGGGTGTGAAGGCCTGTGTAAATAGGCATTATCACGGCAAACGGGTTTTCCCCAGGAGGCGGAGCCTCCATTTCCCTTAGAAGCGGGATTTGGCGGGCTGGTGCGCTGGGGACTGCAACTGCCGGTCTCGGCGGCACACGTGCGAGGCCCGGCCGAAGCCCGAGGAGCGTGCGCGTGGCGTGATGCGCCCCCGGTCTGCTCCCCAGATCTCGGGGCCGGTCGCCTGGTGGGCCCAGGTGTGCCTGACTCGCGACTCGCGGCAGACTAAGCAGCCTCCGCGGGTGATTCTTGGCGCTCAACGGTCGCACGGAGCCTGTTGAGAGTCACGCGGATCGACCCCTGATGATCCCCAGAGCCGAAGATCATCCGGGGTTTCCGGCCGGTGAGTCGATCTGGAGTCACGTTGAAAACCACGACGTAAACCTGGGACCTGCAACGAAGGGTGCGCCGTCAGGGACTCGAACCCCGAACCGAGTGGACAAGATTCACGTGTGCTGCGGTGGTCCGCCCTCTGCATCTGTGCTGCTCAGCGACATGATCGAGTAGCGGCGATCTTGTCTGGTAAGCCGTCGTTGCCGGCCGTGGTGTGACGTAAGCGGTCCGCAATGCGGTCCTTCTCGACGAGGGCCCAGCGGTCGCGCGCAACGCGCGGCGGAGCGTCGACACTCCCAGGCGTGCACAACAGCCGTGACTCGTTGACGCGGGGGAGCCGGGTGATCGTGGCGGGCGGACCGAGCCGCGCTCGTATGAGACCCGCGAGGGCGAGAAGCGTACCGAGCTCGAGGTGGACGAGATCGGTCCTTCGCTACGGTCACGGTCACAGTCAGCAAGCAGGTTCGCAGCAACGACTCCGGCGGCGGCCCAGCTGGCGGCCATCACGGTGTGGCGGCGCATCGGCCGCTCAGCGGTTGATGCGGCCGATCCGGATGGCGTTGCCGAACGGATCGCGGATGGCGAAGTCGGTCCCGTAGGGCTGTTCGGTCGGTTCCTGCGTGACGTCCACACCGGCCGCGACGACCTTGTCGAACATCTCCTGGACGTCGTCGGTGGTGAAGGCCAGCCATCCGCCGCCGGCTCCGACGGTCACCAGCTCCCGGATCTTCTCTGTGGTCGCGTCGTCGTGCGCGGGCGGTCCGGGCCGTTCGAGCAGGATCTCCCGGTCGGTGCCGGGGACGCGGACCGTGAGCCAGCGCATGGCGCCGAAGTCGACGTCGGCCGCGACCTCCAGCCCGAGCACCCCGGTGTAGAACTCCAGCGCTCGATCCTGGTCGAGGACGAAGATGGACGACAGGTTGTTGGACGTGAGCATGGTTGTTCTCCGCGGTCGTTGGCTGCTGGTTCGATCAGCGACGATAGGAGCGGCCCGGCCCCGGGGCGTTATCCAGGAGTGCCCTGTGTCGTCGGCTCGCCCTGGAGGGGGGATGGACCGGTGAGCGAGGCCGGCGAGGACGCCCGCCGGCGCCTGCTGCGGGCCAGGGATCTGATGGACCGCCACTACGCCCGACCGCTGGACGTCGACCAGCTCGCGCGGGTCGCCCTGATGGCGCGATCCCACTTCATCCGAGAGTTCCGGCGGGTCTTCGGCGAGACCCCGTACCGGTACCTGCAGCGGCGGCGGGTCGAACGGGCCATGTTCCTGTTGCGTCACGGCTCCGACACGGTCACCGAGGTGTGCGCGAAGGTGGGCTTCACCAGCCTCGGTACGTTCAGCCGGACGTTCACCGCGATCGTCGGAGCGACTCCGACGGCCTACCGCGAAGCCTCCGCGACCACGGAGCAGCGGGCGCCCACGTCGTTCGCGATGCGCTGGAGCCGGCCCGCGGACTACTCCGGGTCGTGAACGCGGCCGCAGAGGGCCAGCGCGAGATCCTCTGCGGCGCCGCGCAGGAGGGTGCCCTCGCCGTAGGTCCAGTCGAGGTCGGAGGCTTCCAGGCGCCGCCCGTCGACGTCGGTGCCGAAGTACTCGTGCACGGCGCCTCGGGTGAGGTCGTCAAGGACGACGCGCATCGTCTCGTCGGGCACGTGGCGGCGCAGCCCGAGGGGCACGGCGGCGTCCAGCCCGTGGACGACCGCGTGGTTGAGCGCTCCCCGACGCCCACCGCCGGGCGGGACCCACTCGCGCATCCGCTCCGAGCGCAGGTCGTCGACCAGGGTCGTCGTCGGGAGGGCGGCGTCGCGGCCGGCGAGGTGGTTGGACAGGCGGGTGAAGTCGAAGTCGTGTGCGCGTAGCTCGGCCACGAACTCCTCCTCGGTGTAGCGCGCCGCCATCGTCATGTGGGCGATCACCTCCCGCACCCGCCATCCCCGGCAGAGGGACGGGGTGTCCCACCGCGCATCCGGCAGCCCCTCGAGCAGGTCGGCGAGGCGGACGAGCTCCCCGGCGACCATGGACCGAAGTTCCGCGTCCCAGGTCACGGCGCGCAGCCCACGAAGACGAGGGCCGCCGCGAGGACATCCCAGGCGACGGCGTGGTCCTGTCCGTCCAGGACGTGGTGCCTGCCGCCGGGGAGCACGGCGGTGAGGGCGCGGGCGGCCGCGCCGGCCCACGCTCCGGTGTCGCTGCCGGTCAGCACCAGGGTGGGGATGGTGACGGACCCGAGGCCGGCCGGCAGGGTGCTGTCGCCCATGACCAGGGCGTCGTGGACCAGGGTAGGGGCGATGGTCTCGAGGTCGGCCCACCCGGGGCCCCGCCGCATGCCGGCGATGGCCTGCTCGGGCAGACCCACGGTGGCCAGGAACAGGGCCATCGCGTCACCTGCGCGGTTGTCGTCGAGCCGGGCGGTGAGCTCGGACAGGTACCGCCGGTGGCGGCGCGGGGCGTCGGGGTCGAGCATGATCGGCGGCTCCCATAGCGCGAGCTCGGTGATCGGCAGCCCGGCGACGGCGGCGCGCAGCGCGAGCACGGCCCCGGAGGAGTTGCCGAACACCCGGGCCGAGCCCGTGACGTCGAGGACCGCGGCCAGGTCCTCGATCTCCCGTTCGACGGCGTACGGGGCGGTGTCGTCACTGTCGCCACGGCCGCGGCGGTCGTAATTGAGCACGGTGAAGTCCTCGGCGAGGAGCTCGGCCAGTGCTCCGTGGAGCGCGCGGCCGGTGGAGGCGCCGCTGACCAGGACTAGCGGGTCGCCCTGGCCGAGGCGGTCGAATGCGATGCACGTGCCGTCGGCGGAGTGCACGACGTCCATGGGATCGATTCCTTTCGGTGGGGGCGGCCGGAGCCGGCCGCCCGGGGCGGGGGGGTCGGGCTCGGTCAGTCCCCACGAGGAGTCGTGCGAGCTGCCGCGAGCAGGTCGGCGGCGATCACGGCCATCCACCAGCAGGCCAGGGCACCGGCGGCCGCGAAGGCCAGCCCCGCGACGGGCGGGACGCTCATGCCGACCGCGACCAGCAGCACGATGACCACGGTGGTGAGAATGCAGGCACGTGCCGCAGCCGGGCGCGACCGGACGCGGAAGCGGCGCGCGAAGACGAGGCAGACCGCCGGCAGGGCCAGGAACGCCAGGGTGAAGCCCGCCGTGTGTCCCCAACCGGCCGCGCTCAGTGCCGTCGGGGTGAGGGCGGGGGTGCCGGGCGGATACCCGAGAGCAGGGTCGGTCCGGCAGATGCCCGCGGTGACCATCCCGAGGCCGAACACCGCGGTCAGCACCGGCCCCCACGTCCGGGCCGGGTCGCCGACGGCGAGGGTGCCCCGCATCCCGACGGCCAGCGCAGTGAACAGCAGGCCACTGACCACGAAGTCCCCGACCTGGATCCAGCCCAGGTCCCCGAGGCTAAGCAGGCTCAAGGGGTACCGCACGACGTCGAAGCCCGCGCGGAACAGGGCCTGCAGCAGCGCGACGATCGGGAACAGGACACCGGCCACCACACCACCGCCGAGCAGCACGCGTGAGGGAGGGTGCGGTACGGGCCGGCTGGTGGACGGTCCCGGCGCGGCCGGGGGATGGCGTGTCGGGTTCGGCATGGTCGTGGTCCTCTCCGTGGGGATGGCTCGAGGTCGGCCACGCACCCTCGACGAGCGGACCAC
Source organism: Actinomycetota bacterium (assembly GCA_032230725.1). GTDB lineage: Bacteria > Actinomycetota > Actinomycetes > Mycobacteriales > Pseudonocardiaceae > Actinomycetospora. The sequence goes on along the minus strand of JAVXWR010000227.1, from coordinate 7,004 downwards.
CGACAATTGGACAGCCGACGACGACGACGGTCCCGGATGTCCGCCGGAGGGCTCGCCGTTCGTCGTCACGGTGACGACCCACCGCGGCGGAAGGGGCCCGACGATGCGCTACCTGCTGATGATCAGCGCCGAGGAGACCGAGGACGACAGCCCCGACCCCCTCCCCGGCACCGCCCTCGCGACCCCCGACCCGACGGGTCAGCTGGAGCGTCGGCGCGCCGAGGGTGTGGCGGCGTTCACCGCCTGGTTGGACGACCTCATGGCCCGGGGCGTGCTGCGTGCACACGAGGGGCTGTGGCCCAGCCGGACCGCGACCACGGTGCGCGTGCGCGGAGACCAGGTGCTGCTCACCGACGGGCCCTACATCGAGGCCAAGGAACAGATCGGAGGGTTCGCACTGATCGAGGTCGAGGATCTGGACGAGGCCATCGAGGTGGCCGCCTGTCACCCCGCCTGCGCCTGGGGCCAGGTCGAGGTCCGACCCCTTCGCGAGCTGTGAACGAGCTCGCTGACGTCGTGACCGAGGTGTTCCACCGGGAGTGGGCACGCCTGGTCGCCACCCTGATCGGCTCGGCTGGCGACTGGGACCTGGCCCAGGAATGTGCTCAGGAGGCGTTCACCCAGGCCTGGCGCACCTGGCACCGCGACGGGGTTCCCGACCGCCCTGGGGCCTGGCTGCTGACCACCGCCCGCCGCCGGATGCTCGACCGGCTGCGCCGCGACCGGGTCGGGGAGACCAAGTTGGCCGAGATCGCCGCCCTCGGGGACGCCCTCTCCGACCCGGCCTCCGACGAGAGCACCGACGACGTCCCGGACGACCGGCTCCGGCTCATCTACACCTGTTGTCACCCCGCACTGGCCTTCGAGGCGCAGGTCGCGCTCGCCCTGCGCACCCTCGCCGGGCTGACCACGTCCGAGATCGCCCGGGCGTTCGGGGTCGCCGAGCAGACCATGGGCAAGCGTCTGGTCCGCGCGCAGTCCAAGATCCGCGACGCGTCCATCCCCTACCGGGTGCCTCCGGCCCACCTCCTGCCCGAACGCACCGCCGCCGTCCTCGGCGTGGTCTACCTGATGTTCAACGAGGGCTACGTCGCCACGTCCGGCCCCGAGCTGCACCGCCCCACGCTGGCCGCGGAGGCGCTGCGGCTGGCCGCGCTCGTCGTGGAGCTGATGCCGGACGACCCCGAGGCGCGCGGGCTCCACGCCCTGCTGCTGTTCCACCAGGCCCGCGCCGGGGCGCGCACCGATCCTGCCGGGGCGCTCGTCCCCCTGGACGAGCAGGACCGCAGCCGGTGGGATCACACCCTGATCGACCAGGGACTCGACCAGTTGCAACACGCCCGTCGGCGGGGGCAGCTCGGCCCGTTCCAGCTCCAGGCGATGATCGCGGCCTGTCACGTGATCGCCGCGCGCCCCGAGGACACCGACACCGCCCAAGTCCTGGCCCTCTACGACGCCCTGCTCGCTCGGGCCCCGTCACTGACTGTCGAGCTCAACCGGGCGGTGGCCGTCGCGAGGCACTCCGGTCCCGAGGCAGGCCTGGCGGCGCTGGACGACCTCGAACGCCGCGGCGACGCCTCCGCGCGCAGTCATCTGCTGCCCGCCGTCCGCGCCGACCTGTTGCGTCGCGCCGGACACCTCGCGGACGCGGCGCGGGCCTACCGAACGGCAGTCGAACAGGCCACCAACGACATCGAGCGGGCCTACCTGCAGCGACGCATGGCGAGCCTCGACTGACAGACGGCCAGTGGCGAAGATTGCGCCATGAGATCGTGCAGTGCTCGCTGATAATGGGCGAAACCGATATTCGGTACATTCTATGTGAGGTGGCCCGAATTCAACTTGGTGCACGTCGAGAGGCACCGGCGCGATCTGCCACCCACAGAAGGCCGCGTTGAGTGCAGGTCGATAGTGAGGAGGGGCATGATCATGGCGCGGAGGTCCTCGGCCGCGGCCTCCAACTGCAGGTGCACGAAGCCGACGGCGGCGAGGCCCGCGGCCTGCACGTACTCGCCGCCCAATCCGGTTATTCGGACCTGTGCCTCGTACAGGGGCGGTGGTCGACGTGTGGCAGAACGGTCAGCAGCGGATCGCGAACCACCACCCGTCGGGACTGGCAATATGGTTGGTAGAGGAGCACGCGAGCAGGCCCGAAGAGGGCTCGTGTGGTGGGAGCTGTGGTGTCAGAGACCGCGCCCCTTCCAGGAGGTTGACGATCAGGGAATGGCCGATACCAGGCCGCCGTCGATGAGTATCGATGTCCCGGTGATGTAGGACGCCGCGGGGGAGAGCAGGAAGGTCGCGGCCTGGCCGAACTCGCTCGGGTTGCCGTAGCGGCCCATCGGGATGCGCGCGCTCGCGGTCCGGCGCTGCTCGTCAGCGGGTACGCCGCTCTCCTGGGCCCACGTCTGCTCCAGCCGCTGCACGTATTCGGTGTCGAAGCGACCGGGCGCGAGCGAGTTCACCCGCACGGCCGGGGCGAGCTCCTGGGACAGCATCTTGACCAGCGCTGCGACGCCTGGGCGCAGCACGTTCGACACGGCCAGACCGGGAACCGGCTGGCGTACGGAGGTTGCCGTGACGAACAGGACCGAGGCACCGGGATCCGCGATCGGCAGCAGTCGGCGCACCAGGTGCATGGGGCCTCCGAGCAGGAGGTCGAATGTCGAGCGCCACTGTTCGTCGCTCACGGCGAGCGGTGACGAGCCCGGTGGACCACCGCCGGCGTTGACGAGCACCCCGGCGATGCTGCCGAATTGTGCTTCCGCTGCCGCGGCGACGGTGTCGGCTCCCTGCGGGGTCGCCAGGTCGGCGACGCACGGGAAGGTCCTGTCCCCGAGGTCCGACGTTGTCGCCTCGAGGGCCGCTGCGGTGCGGCCGACAAGGAGCACGCGAGCTCCCGCGGCGACGAGGTGCTCGGCGACCGCTCGTCCCAACCCGCTACTCGCGCCGCCGACCACGAACGACGATCCTTCCAGGAAGTCCGCCCGCCAGGGCAGGGCGCCATGCGCACTCGTGGGAGCCATCAGCTCATCCTCTCGCCGAGGGGTACCGCTCGGCGCGCTCATCCGCAAGATCATGTTTGCGGAGCGTCCTGCGCGCCGCCGGGCGCATCAACCACTGGGGCCGGCGGCTACTTCGTCCGCAGCGGCGAACCTGCGGGCTCCTCGAACCTGGATCGGGTCGCGCTGTCAGCCCGGCCGGGCGCAGGAGGCCGCGTGACTCCCGCCCCTTGTGGGACCTCGTGGGGCGAATCGTGGTGCGAACTAGAGGCTCACGGAGCCCGTCAAGGTCCTTCAAGACACGTCGGCGACGCTGTAGTCGCTGGTAGAGGCTGTGGAGCACGGTGCCCGAGGCCATTACAAGCCCTCGGTCGCGAACTCGAACTCGAACTCGGCTCCGCCGCCGCGGCCCGTCCTCCAACGCTACGAGGCCCGCCATCGGGTTGCCACGTCGTCTGCGTTCTCGGCGCCCTGCCGGCGACCGGCGGCGAGTGCGGCGGACCATCGGGCGGGGTCGTGGAGCTGGGCGATCTCGTGGCCGAAGCTGCGTCGCGCCGCCTCGTCGGGCACGACGTGGACCGTGGTCGGCCCCGCCGGTAGGTCGCCGGGGACGAGGTGCGCGAGCGGCTCGACGAGCAGGAGCCGGTCGGCGCCGCCGGCGAGGTCGGCGTTGGTCGCCGAACGCAGTCCGCCGTCGATCCAGGTCCGGCCGGCCATGACGATGGGCGGGAAGGCGCCCGGATAGGCGGTGCTCGCGGCGACCGCAGCCGGCAGCTCCCATCCCGAGGCACGGTCGAGCACGTGGCGCTCGCCGGTGGCGGCGTCGGTGACCGTGATCGAGAGCCGGCGCGCGGGCCACGTGGAGGTGCCGATCAAGCGAGTCAGGTTCGCGAGGTGATCGCCGCCTGGGGTGCGGGGACCGTCGGCGACCTCGTCGAGGTCGCGGCCGAGCGAGAGCACGGCGGCGACGATCGCCCCGGCCGAGGTACCCACGATCTGCTCGGCGCGATCGAGGTCGATCCCACGGCGCCGCCACGCGGAGAGCAGACCGAACATCCACGCGGTGCCCACCACCCCACCCCCACCCAGCACCAGAGCCCTGGTCACGACGACCGTCCCGAGCGCAGATTCGCGGCCGCCATGAGCACCGCCAGCGACACCAGGACCGCCGGGACGACGTAGCCGATCGCGGCGGCCTGCGCGAGGGGCTCGGCCAGGCCGACCCGGGCCGCGGGCGTCAGGCGCACCATCGCGGCGACCCCGCCGTCGACAACCGTGGCGAGCGACCAGGTCAGCGCGCTGGTCACCGCCGCGACACCGAGGGCGGAGGCCAGTTGTTGAGCCAGCGCCATCAGGGTCGCGCCGTCGGCGGTGTCGGGGCCCTCCAGGTCCCTCAGCGCGGCGGTCATGGTCGGCATGAGGGTGGCGCCGGACCCGATCCCGAGCAGGACGGACCCGCCGACCAGGGACGGGTACCGCGCGCCGGTCGCCGTCGCGGCGGCGAGGATGACCAACCCGAGGAGCGCGATGGTCGTCCCGGTGACCACGATCCGCCCCGGCGCGATGCGGTCGACCAGGCGGGTCGCGATCTGCAGGGTGACCCCGACCCCCACCGCGGACGGCACGCCGAGCGCCCCGGCCAGCGCGGCCGGGTCCCCCCGCACGCCCTGGACCACCAGGGGCAGCACGCCGATCGCGCCGAAGTACCCCGCCCCGAAGGCGACCAGGATCGCGAGGCCGCCCCCGGTCGCCCGGTGCCGCAGCAGCCCCAGGGCCAGCAGCGGCCGAGCATGACGCCGGGCGTGCGCCACGAACGCCGAGAGCAGCACGATCCCGACGACGAGGGCCGCGACCGCCCCCGCGCGGGAGGCGCCGGGGTCGCCGAGCAGGGTCGCGCCCGCCACCGTGACGACCGCCCCCGCGGGCAGGAGGGCGAGGCCGACGACGTCGATCCCCCGGCGCCGCTGCGGGTCCGGGAGGTCGGGCGGGACGTAGCGCCGGCACAGCACCCCCGCCAGGAGCCCGACCGGCAGGTTGATCAGGAAGATCGCCCGCCATGACACCGCGTCGACCAGCCAACCGGCCATCGGCGGACCCAGCACCGGACCGATCAGCACCGGCAGACCGAGCAGACTCATCATCCGACCGCGCCCCTCGCGAGGCACGGTGCGCAGCCCGATCGCCTGGCCGACCGGATTCAGCAGCCCGCCGCCGAGCCCTTGGAGCACCCGCGCGACAACCAGCAGCGCGGCGGTCGGTGCCGCCCCGGCCGCCAGCGAGGCGACCGTGAAGACACCGAGACCCAGGAGATAGAGCCGCCGCTCGCCCACCCGGGCAGCGGCCCAGCTCGCCGCCGGGATGATCGCGACAACCCCGAGCAGATAGCCGGTGGTGGCCCAGCTGATCACCGACAACGACGAGTGCAGTCCGGAGACCATCGCCGGGACCGCGACGACGACGACGGTCGTGTCGAGCACCACGAGCAGCCCCCCCAGCGCCAGGACCAGGCCGACGCGGCGGGGGTTGGCGGCGACCGCGGTCACGGCGTGAAGGGCCGGTCGCGGCGGGCGGCGCGCAGGGTCTCGGCCCACCAGACCAGCTCGTCAGCGGCGGCGTCGAATGCCCGGCCGGTGCCGGCCTCGGGGCGAAATCCCTCCGGGCCCAGCTGCTCCCACGGACTCCGGAGGCCGACCGTGCGTCGCGTCGTGACGACGTGCAACTCAGCCAGCACAGCCCGCAGGTGCTCGGTGGCCAGGAGGCCACCCTGTACGCCGTAGGACACCACCGTCGCGGCCTTGAACATCCACTCCCGGTAGTGGGCGTCGATCAGGCGCTTCAGCGTCGCCGGGTAGCTGTGGTTGTACTCCGGGCTGACCAGCACGAACCCGTCGGCCCGACCGATCGCTCCCGAGGTCGGCGTGGGCGAACCGCCGCCGGGGAGGAGGAGACGGTCGTCGGGGAGGTCGATCGTCGCGGGGTCGATCACCTCGATCTCGAGGGAGCCGGGGCGGCCACCGAGGCGGCCCGCCGCCCACTCCACGATTCGATCTCCGACACGGCCGTCCCGGACACTCGCCCCGATCACCACGACGCGTAGATCGCTCATGTCGTCGAGGCTCGACCTTGAACATTGGTTGAAGTCAAGAGAGCGTGGGCGCGTGACGACGACGGTGCGAGAGTTGACGGTTGGTGAGGTCGCCGAGCAGGCCGGCGTCACGCAGTCTGCGGTGCGCTTCTACGAGCGGCACGGCCTGCTCACCGCGGCTCGGACGTCGGGAAACCAGCGGCGGTTCGGGGAGTCCGCGCCCTGCCTGCTCAAGGTCGCGAAGGTTGCGCAGCGGGTCGGGCTGTCAGTGAAGGAGATCACCGCGCTGTTCGCGACTCTGCCAGAGGAACCGGCGCACGAGGACTGGAGACGGATCGCCACGACGCTCGTCGTCGAGGCCCAGGCGCGGGTGGACGCGCTGCGCGCGGCGCTGGACGACCTCGGGTCTGGCTCGAAGCTTTGCGAACTCGCCTAAGGAACCTGACCCAGGAAAGCTGCGCCGCGCGAGACGGCCGCCCCGTCAGGAAGTGCGGGCTCACTTCTGGTCGGTCGCTCCTCCCTCTGTCTTCGTGGGGTGCGCTGAAACAGTCGCGCTATGCGCGCCCTGCCACGAAGCGACCCACTTCGGCCCACTTTGCGTGCCGCGGGCGGCGTCCCGTCCCGACCTCTCACCGAGCCACCTGCCGGCACACCGTGGAGCCAGCTTCCCGCGATGTGCTGGGCGTGACCGCCGGGGCCGGACGGTTGGCAGAAATTCCGTCGCGGCGCCAGCATCTGCCTCGGTATCGTGCCGGTCGTGACGCAGCTCCGACCTCGACCGCGCCACCGGTGCGGCCGGTCCGAGTCGTAGAGCACTTCTGCGTCGACGACCCGGCCGCGCCTGATCGGGGTGTGGGCAAGGGTTAGGCACCGCTGTTGGGTAGCGGAAGGGAACGCCGGACAGGGCGAAGGTGTTC
>JAVXWR010000225.1:0-3186 GCA_032230725.1 Actinomycetota bacterium | reverse complement strand
CAACTCCTTCCGTTTCGGGTGGAGACAGCACCCTCGTCCGAGTCGATCAGTAGCCTCTGATCACATATAGTGACAGGCGCCCGGCAGGCCGAGCGACCCCCTTAGCTCGGATGGCCCAATCTGGGCGCACGGAGGCTACTCGGTGGCAGTGGGCCCTCACGTCGAGCAATCCTGAGGCCCTGAGATCAAGAGCTCTTGGGCGGGCGCTGGTCGATCTGGGCGCGAGTCGGTGGTGACGTCGGTGGCTGGCACCCATGTGCACCTCGGCCTCGACTCCCATGAGGCCAAGAGTGACGGATCAGAGGGGCAGTCGGCCGAGTACTCCGGCGGCGTCGAGGCGGTGTCGGAGGGCCCGTAGCCGCACCAGGTTGCCGCCGTAGGCCGCCGCGGTCTCGGCCTCGGTCTCGGGGAAACCCGGTCGCAGTTCGACGCTGTAGACGCCGAGGGTGTGAGAGGCCAGAGCGTCCACGGTGCCGCGGGCCCACCCCCTGCAGGCGTCGTCGTCGGTGGGGTCGGTCCAGATGGCGTTCAGGGGGATGTTCCATTCGCCGCCCCGGCCCCAGAACGCCGTGGCGCTGTCGTCGACGTCGCCCAGGGCGCCGCCGGTGTGCTGGAAGTCGACACGGCATGCGCGCGTCGGTGCCGCGCGGACCCGGTCCGCGAGGGCGTCGGCGACCGCGGAGTCCAGCGTGGGGCCGGTGAAGATCGCCTTGCCGAAGAACGAGCCGCGCGGACCGTCTCCGGGCTGGGGCAGTCGGATCGGTGCGGGGTCCGCGCCGTCGGCTCCCGGGATGGCGAACTCGGGGAGCCCGCGCAGGTAACGGCCGGTCGTCTCCGATCGGTAGAGAGGCGACGAGCCGGCGGCGACGGCGGACGTCGCCGCCCGGGCACGGCCGATGGCGGCGTCGTCCTGGCTCGCGCAGGCGGTGTAGACGAACAGGACCGGCTCGTCCGGCGAGAGCGGCGTCCAGCCGAGGACCGCGCCCATCGTGGTATCCCGCGGGAGCTCGGGAGCCACCCGGAAGTAGGTGGCGAGGGCGTCCGGGCCCACCACCATCCGGTCGACCCAGACCGGGCCGACCCCGTGGGTGCGGAGCTCCGCGGAGGTGACCACCCCGACGTAGGGTGCGCCGCCCCGGACGGCCCACCACAGATCGGCGTCGTCGCCCGCGCTCGCTTCCGAGAGGTGCACCACCTCGCCGGAGGGGAGCACGAGCTCGATCCCGACGAGGTGGTCGAGGGTGAGCCCCAGGGACCTCGTCAGGTAGCCGACGCCCCCTCGGGTGGCGAGCCCCAGACCGGCGTGGCCGACGATGCCGACGGGCACAGCGCGGCCGGCCGGTGCGAGGACGTCGAGCATCGTGGCCATGGTGGCCCCACCGTCCACGACCACCCGGTCCCCGTCCGGACGGGCGCCGTCCAGGTGCGCCGAGAGGTCCAGCATGATCGCGCCGTCGGCCACGCAGGTCGAGCTCAGGCCGCCGCCGCGGACGGTGACCGGGGCGGCCGACGCCGTCGCCACCCCCATCACGGTCGCGACGTCGTCGACGGCCCGGGGGGCCACGACGCACGAGGGTCGTCGTCGGGCGGCGTCGGGGAAGAAGACCCTCGCCAGGGCGTCCTCGTACCCGGCGGTCCCCGGCGGCTGCACCTGGGACCCGAGCACCGACCGCAACTCCTCCACGGCGTCGCCGGGCGGACGGGCGAGCGCGGTCACGGCAGGGTCCAGAGCTGCACGGTGACCAGCCAGAATACAGCGGCGGCCGCCGCGAGGAAGGCCACCGAGGCGAGGATCCCGATCAGGTCGGTGCGGGGCTGGGCGGCGTCGTGGCGGGGCGCCAACCACGACCCCAGCGCCCGCGTCACCACGGGCATCACCACCCAGGTCAGCAGGGCCACGGAGGCGACGTTGCCCACCAGCAGGCTCGCCCACAACGGAGCGCCCTTCCACAGCGCACTGATGGCGAGGGTGAGCAGCACGACCGTCGGGTAGAGACCGACGAGTACCGACAGGGCGGTCTTCCACGACGGGGGGCCGTCCGCCTGTCCCCCCTCCTCGGAGGGTGGGAACCAGCTGCCGAAGGCGTTGGTGATCGTCCGCAGCCGGAAGTCCCGGAACCGCTCCCCCTCGGCGAGCAGGTCGCGGCGGGCGTCCGAGGAGAGCCACTGCTCGAGGTCGTCGGCGGAGTCGAAGCGGTAGACCGCGGTCCACTCGTCCTGCACCCCCGGCACGGGCCGGAACAGCTCCGACCCCCGGAACCCGGGATACCGGCTCTCGGCGACGGTCATCCGGTGCTGCCAGGCCAGGAACGCCGCCTCGTCGCGCTGGGCGACGGCGTGGGAGACGACGACCGTCGCAGGCCTCGCCCCGTCATCGTCCCCGACCAGCACCTGCTGGGTGGGCAGCTCGTCGAACAGGGCGGAGCCCTGCTCGACGAGCTGCCGGCGCACCGGGCTGTCCAACCAGCGTCGGAGGTGCTCGACGGCGTCGAAGCGGTAGACGACCGTGGCGTCGCCGGACCGGTCGGCCGGCGGTGTCTCCTCGGTACCGAGGTAGCCCGGGAACGTCGCTGCTGCGGCCGTGAGGCCGACCTGCCACCGGCGGTACTCCTCGTCGCGGCCGGCCTTGACCCGCTGCCCGATCACCACGGTGGCCGGGCCACCCCGGACGACCTGCCCCGCCGAACTCGTCTCGGCCATGTGCTGCACCCGTGTCCTCGAGCCGTGGCGGATCAGTAGGGGTGGCGGTCGGCCTTCGCCATCCACGACGCGTAGGCCTCGGCGCCGAGGTCGGGGCGGAACTGCTCGACCTTGATGCGACGGTCGTGCAGGGGCCGGGTGAAGTCCTCGTACTGGAAGGCGTCGTCGAAGCCGATGGCCTTGGTGGCGCCGAGGTCGCTCGCGAAGTACACGGCATCGAGGCGGGCCCAGTAGATGGCGCTCATGCACATCGGGCAGGGCGCCCCGCTGATGTAGATCTCCATCCCCATGAACATCCGGGCGCGCTGCTCCACGACGTCGGCCGAGCCCTCGGGCCGCGGCACGAGGGCCAGTGTCGACTCGTTGCGGTGGCTCTGGCCGATCGACGGCGCCTCGGGGTTGAGCACCGCGGCGGCCTTGCGGAGCGTCTCGATCTCGGCGTGCGCGGTGACGTCGCCGGTGAGCAGCACCCGGTTCTGACCGCGG
>JAVXWR010000222.1:0-4941 GCA_032230725.1 Actinomycetota bacterium | reverse complement strand
TGGTGCCGTCGCCGCCCCCGAAGCCACTGCCGGCGTCCGGCGGGGGCGGGCGGCCGGAACCGTCGCCGTCGTCGGGCGGGTTCGCCGCGAACCCGACGGTGCGCGACACCTCCTGGGCGAGCTGCTCGCTCAGGTAGTGCCGCAGCGACAGCGCCGCACCGATCCCGACGACCGCGCACACCACGGCGAGCAGGATCACGGTGGTCAGGACGATGCGGGCCTGCAGCGAGCGCATCCAGGTCATCGGGTGCCCTCCCCCGGCCCGGGCCGGTCGGTCATCCTGCGGGCTTGAGGACGTACCCGGCGCCGCGCACGGTGTGGATCATCGGCGTGCGACCGGCGTCGATCTTCTTGCGCAGGTAGGAGATGTAGAGCTCGACGATGTTCGACTGGCCGCCGAAATCGTAGTTCCACACCCGGTCGAGGATCTGGGCCTTCGACAGCACCCGGCGCGGGTTGCGCATGAGGAAGCGCAGCAGCTCGAACTCGGTGGCCGTGAGGTCGATCTGCGCGCCGGCGCGGAACACCTCGTGGGAGTCCTCGTCGAGCGTCAGGTCTCCCACGACGAGGCCCGCGTCGCCGCGCACCACGGTGGCGACGGCGGCGCGGCGCAGCAGGCCCCGCAGCCGCGCCACGACCTCCTCGAGGCTGAACGGCTTGGTGACGTAGTCGTCGCCGCCCGCCGTGATGCCCGCGACCCGGTCCTCCACCGCGTCGCGCGCGGTCAGGAAGAGCACCGGGACGTCGGGGATGTCCGCGCGCAGCCGGCGCAGCACCTCGAAGCCGTCGATGTCGGGCAGCATCACGTCGAGCACCACGACGTCGGGGCGGAACTCCCGGCCCTGGGTGAGGGCGCCGAGGCCGTCGCCCGCGCTGCGGACGTCCCACCCCTCGTAGCGCAGGGCCATGGAGAGCAGGTCGGCCAGCGTCGGCTCGTCGTCGACGACGAGCGCGCGGACCGGGCTGCCGTCGGGGCGCCGGAGCTCGGCACGGGTCGCGTTCATGGGCACCACGATGGCACCGACCGGTTCGCCCGAGCTGGGCGGTCCCTGTGTGCCTGCTGTGAGCGCAGCTCACCCGCGCACGGGCAGCGTCTCCCAGCCGCGCAGGATCACCGTCGGGCGCCGGACGGGCTCGCCCGCAGGCGCGAGGTCCGGGAAGCGGGTGAACAGCTCCCGCAGCGCCACCTCGCCCTCCATCCGCGCGAGCGCCGCCCCGAGGCAGTAGTGGATGCCGCTGGAGAACGCGACGTGGTCCTTCGCGTTCGTCCGGGCGACGTCGAACCGGTCGGGGTCGGCGAACACCGCGGGGTCGCGGTTGGCCGCGCCCAGCACCGTCACGACGATCTCGCCCTGCGCGATCGGCACCCCCTCCACCTCGGTGTCGCGGCGCGCCATCCGGGCCGTGCGCTGGACCGGGGAGTCGTGGCGCAGCACCTCGTCCACCGCGTTGGGCCAGAGCGAGGGGTCCTCGGTGAGCCGGGCCCGCTGGTCCGGGTTCTCGAACAGCCGGGCGGTCCCGTTGGAGATGAGATTCACCGTCGTCTCGAACCCGGCCGCCAGGATCAGCATCGAGGTGGCGACAAGCTCCTGCTCGGTCAGGCCCGACCCGTCGTCGTCGGCGACCTGCACGAGCCGGGAGAGCAGGTCCTGGCCGGGAGCCTCGCGCAGTCCGCGCAGGTGTCCGCGCAGCCAGGCGTCGAATGCGGCCAGCGAGCGCTCCGCCCGCGCGTAGGACGGCCACGGCATGCCCATGTCCAGACTCGCCGCGGCGCCGTCGCCCCAGGCGAGCAGGGTCCGGCGCATCTCCGGGGGCACGCCGAGCATCTCGGCGATCACGGTGACCGGGACGAGGGCGGCGTAGCGGCGGACGAGGTCGACCGATCCCTCGCGCTCGAAGGCCTCGGCGAGCTCGTCGAGCAGCTCCGCGGCGATCTCCTCGGTGCGGGTGCGCAGCGCCGCGACGGCCTTGGCGGTGAACGCCCGGGTCACCAGCCGGCGGAAGCGGGCGTGGTCGGGCGGGTCCACGGCGAGCATCGACGGCGGGGCGTCGACGCCCGCATAGCGGCGGGGACCGACGAGGCGCATCGCGACGCGGGCCGGCGCGGGGAGCACCTGGTCGCGGTCGGCCACCCCGAAGTCGTCGCTGCGCAGGACCGCGGTGACGACGTCGTGGTGCGCGGTGATCCGGCCCAGGGGTCCTGCCGCGAACGGTCGCCCCTCGCGCAGCTGCCGGTAGTGCACCCAGGGCTCGGCCTGCCAGGCCGGGTCGCGCAGCAGGCGCGCGTCGGCGCTCCCCCCACGGGCCCGCGCGGACACCGCCGTGCGCAGCAGCCCGTGCGAGAGGGCCCAGCGGGCGGCGAGGAGGGGCGTCGACGGCGCCGCGGCGGAGCCCGGGACGGGCCCGTCGGGCGCGACGTGGGGCGGGGAGGACACAGGAGCCGACGACATGGGGACCACCTTTCACAAACCGACCGTCGGATACATACCCCGAGTATGTTCCTGACGGCGACTATGCTCGGCGGCCGTGCCAGAGGTCAAGAGCCGTCGCGGGGAGTACACCGAGGCCACGCGACGCGCCCTGCTCGACGCCGCCGCGCAGCTGTTCACCGAGCGCGGCTTCGCCCGCACCTCGCTCGACGACGTGGCCGCGGTCGCCCGGGTGACCAAGGGCGCCATCTACCACCACTTCGGCAGCAAGCCGGGGATGCTCGAGGCGCTCTTCGACGAGCTCGAGCTCTCCGAGAACGGCGCCGCACGCGCGGCGTTCGTCGCCGAGGAGGACCCGGCGGTGGGGGTGCTCGCGGCGCTCGACCAGTTCCTGCTCGCCTGCTCCGAGCCGGTCTACGGCACGATCATCTTCCGCGAGGCGCCGGTCGCGCTCGGCTGGGACGCCTGGCGGCGCTGCGAGGAGAAGTACTCCTTCGCGCTGCTGCGGGACATGCTGGACGCGCTCGCGGCGGCCGGGCGCATCCCCCCGCACCCCGGGGAGGCGCTCCCGAGCATCGCCTTCGGGATGCTCGGCGCGGCGGGCCAGCTGCTCGCGCGGACCCCGGCCCCGGACCGGGAGCGGGTGCGCGAGCAGTGCCGGATGCCGTTCGTGGCGCTACTGGGTGGCCTCGCGGCCCTGTGAGCGCGGGGCGCACCTACCGGCGAGCGCGCGGCAGCGGGCGACCGGCGGCCCGGCGGCACCAGCCGCCGCGGGTGATCGACATCCGGCGGTGCGTCGACGGCATGAGCTCACCGTGCAGCACGAGCTCGCCGCCCTCCCACGCCCAGTGGAGGTACTGCTCCTCCCACGGGCGCTCCATGAGGCTCAGCCGCTCCGACATCTCCTTCTGCTCGGCCCAGAACCGGGTCAGGACCTCCCACACCGTCTTCACGACCCCCATCGTCCGGCCGTTCCCGCCTCGCGAGAAGCGACGATCCCCGAGGCTCGCGTTAAGCTGAGCTTCATGCTCGATCCGCGTCGTCTCCTCGTGCTGCGCGCGGTCGTCCGCGCCGGCTCCATGAGCGGCGCGGCCACGGAGCTCGGCTACACCCCGTCGGCGGTGTCGCAGCAGGTCGGCGCCCTGGAGCGGGAGGTCGCGACCCCGTTGCTGGTGCGCCACTCCCGCGGGGTGCACCCCACCGAGGCGGGGTCGCTGCTCGTCGAGCACGCCGACGTGGTGGCCGGACGCCTGGCCCGGGCCCGGGAGGAGGTGGCCGACCTCACCGCGCTGCGCTCGGGCCGACTGCGCCTGTCCGCGTTCGCGAGCGCCGGGGCGCGGCTGCTGCCGGGGGCGATCGGGGTGTTCCGCCGTCGTCACCCCGGGGTGCGGCTCTCCCTGGAGCTGCGCGAGCCCGAGGACAGCCCGGACCTGGTGCGCGAGGGGGAGCTCGACCTCGCCATCAGCTTCGGCTACGTGCCGGGTCCGGAGCCGGACACCGAGGGCCTGACGTCCACCTGGCTGCTCGACGACGTCGTCAACGTCGCCCTGCCGCCCAACCACCCCGCCCTCGAGGACGCGGGCGCGCGCTCCACCGACGAGATCGACGTCGCCACGCTGCGCGACGCGGCGTGGATCCGCGACTCCGGGCAGGTCTGCCGCGAGCAGCTCGTCGAGATGTGCGCGGCCGCGGGGTTCACGCCGGACGTCGCCTTCGACTCCGACGACTTTCCGATGGTCAGCGGGCTCGTCGAGTCCGGCGTGGGGGTGGCGCTCGTCCCGGACCTCGCGGTGCACCAGATGGGCCGGCGCGTGGTGCTGCGCCGGCTGCGCCCGCGGGTGGTCCGGCGCATCCGGGCGCTCACCCCGCGGCAGCCCTCGCCCGCGACCACGGCGATGCTCGAGGTGCTCACCTCGCGTCGGGACGCCTGAGCTCAGGAACCGAACGCATCCAGGATCCGGTCGGCGGCCAGGGCGGGGGTGAGCTCGCCGTCGAGGACCTCGCGCTCGGTATCGTCGCGGATCTCCTTGACCTTCGGGTGGTCGCGCAGCCGGCCGAGCAGCCGCTCGCGGACCATCTGCCACGTCCAGTCCACCTGCTGCCGGGCGCGCTTGGCGGCGAACTCGTCGCGCTCGGACAGGAACTCCTGGTGGCGGACCAGCGCCGACCAGACGTCGTCGAGACCCGTCCGCTCCTGCGCCGAGCAGGTGAGCACCGGCACCTGCCACGGATCCCGCTCACCGCGGAGCATCTTGAGGGCGGATTCCAGCTCACGCGCGGCCCGCTGGGCGTCGCGGGCGTGCGGGCCGTCGGCCTTGTTCACCGCGATGACGTCGGCGATCTCGAGGATGCCGCGCTTGATCCCCTGCAGCGAGTCGCCGGTGCGGGCCAGGGTCAGGAAGAGGAAGGAGTCGACCATCTCCGCCACGGCGGTCTCCGACTGACCGACCCCGACGGTCTCGACGATGACGACGTCGTAGCCCGCCGCCTCCATCACCACCATCGTCTCGCG